>JAJQET010000148.1 GCA_021201515.1 Clostridiales bacterium
GCTATCCTCACCGCCGCCGCCGAGCTCCAGGAGGAGGGCTACTACACCGTGGCCTATGTGGACTGCTTCCGGGACAAGACCCTGGGCAGCGACACGGACTATTCCATCCTGACTGCCAGCGGCAGCCGCTGGACGGATCGGGCCGGCGCCCCCTGGGCCAGCCCCTCCAATGAGGACGTGCAGGACTACATCGTGTCCCTGGTGACGGAGATCGCCGCGGCGGGCTTTGACGAGGTGGTGCTTCGGAACGCCGCCTATCCCACCCTGGGGGATACCGATTCCATCGCGGACGACAGCGACAAGACGGAGGTCATCACCGCCTTCTACGAGAAGCTGATCGACGCCCTGGCGGACTATGACATCGTCCTCAGCGTCTACACCGACGAGACCACCATCACCACCGGTGAAAACGCCCTTTCCGGCCAGACCCTCACCGAGCTCGGCAGGCTGGGCGGGCGGCTCTGGGTCAGCGGCGTCACCGACACCGAGGCCCTGGAGACAGCCCTGACCGAAGCCGGCTTTGGGGAAAACACCCTCTGCGTAGTGGTGGACGACCTGGACGCGGACAGCACCGCATCCCAGTGCGTCACCGATTAAGCAAACTATATGGACGGGGAACGCCGCCGCAGGACTTCCTGCGGCGGCGTTTTGTCGTAAAAAATTTTCTCTCCTGTGTCACATTTTGCCCTTCCCGATTGTTTCTATAACAGAAGGCCCGTAAGGGAGAAAGGAGGCGGTACACCGTGGATTACGAGGAGGCCGTCCGGCAAAACCTGGACGTGGTCTACCGGGCGGCGCTGGCCTGCTGTCAAAATCCGGCGGACGCCGAGGACGTGGTGCAGTCCACCTTTGAAAAGCTGCTGCGGTCGGACACCGCCTTCACCGACGAGGCCCACCTCCGCCGCTGGCTGGTGCGGGTGGCGGTGAACGAGGGGCGGAACCTGTGGAAGTCCTTCTGGCGGCGGAACGTCGCCTCCCTGGAGGGGCTGAACCTGGAGCCTGTCGCTCCGGAGGGCGGGCAGACGGCGCTGCTGGAGGCGGTGCTGGCCCTGCCGGTGGAGTACCGCACGGTGCTGCATCTGTACTACTACGAAGGGTACAGTACCAGGGAAATCGCCCAGCTCCTGCACCTGACGGAGGCCAACGTGCGCACCCGCATGAAGCGGGGGCGGGATAAGCTGCGGCAGCAGCTGACAAAGGAGGAATTGAAATGAACGACAAGTTACAACAGCAGTATCGCACCGCCATGGACGGGGTACACGCCCCGGCGGAGCTGGAGGTCCGTGTGCGGGGGCTGAACCGAACCGCCCGCTGGAGTTCCTCCGGCTGGGTGCGGAAGGCGGTCAGCGGCGGGCTGGCGGCAGCTCTGGCCCTGGCGGTCGCCAACGGGGCGGCCTACGCCGTCACCGGCAGCACCTGGGTGGAGCATCTGGCGCAGACTGTCCTCTATTTCCACGACGGCGAGGAGGAGACACAGACCGCGGTGAAGGAGGAGGACGCCAGGATCGACCTGTCCTCCCAGTGGGTCACAGGGGAGGACTCGGAGGACGACGCCATCGACTGGAGCACCCCGGAGGGGGTGGCCGCCCTTCAGGCGCTGGTGGCAGACCAGTTCGACTGCTCCGACGGAAGCTACACCTGCCTGCTGGACGAGACCGGCAGCGGGGAGGACGGCTGGCTCCGTCAGGTGGTACGGCTCTCCTCAGACTACCTCCGGGACCATTATGAGCAGAACTATCTGGCGGACGATGCCGCCGACCTGACCGCCCTGCTGCCCTGGGGCGAAGGGTGGGATCTCTCCTGGGTGGGGAGGCACTACGACGCTGTGCCTGAGTGCAGCTGGCTGGGGCTGCGCTACACGAACAGCATGGACGCGCCGGTTTCCGCCGCCTATCTCACTGGCTACTATGTCAGCGACGACGGCGGGCTGCTCCAACTCTGGTGCGCCTACGACAGCGGCGCTGAAACATGGGCGGACCATGTGAACGAGGAGGAGCTGGACTTCCATGAGACGTATACCACCGCCGACGGCGTGACCGTCGCCTTCCTGGGCCGGGACAGCAGAATCATGGGCGAGCTGTCTCTGGAGGGGATGACCCTCTACCTGTTCGGGACAGACCTGACCCTGACGGAGCTGGAGGAGGTGGCCGACCATCTGGAGCTGGCCGCTCTGGTGGAGGGTTATGCCGACTATCTGGCGGGGGAGGGTTCCTTAGACAAGGAAGGTTGAAGGAACTACGCTTTGCCCGACCGGCGGGCCTCCTTAGATAACGTTCGCTATCGAGGCTTTGCCCGGCCTTCCCTTGCCAGGGAAGCGGGGCCTGCTTTTCTTGCGCCGCCAAGAAAAGCAGCAAAAGAAGGCGGCTCAAGAGGGGGACCTGCGGCCCCCTCTTAAGAATCTCCCTGTATCCCGCCGGGGCTTCGCGCTGTCCAATTTATAAGTGGTCTGTCAGGCAACAGACGAAGTAACTTTCAGGTGGTGAGACTGCCGCCGATGGCGGCTGGGTACGATTGCCGTTCCGCCCTGCCGGAGGCGGGCGGAACGAGCAATTTTATTATCCAACGGCGGATAATATCTGCCTGAACCGCAAAGAAGTAGCTTCTGATGAAAAAACGTGATAATCGATTGTTTTTTACATTGGGCACAAGCCCCTCCCCCGCAAAATTTTCAAAATTTTTCAAAAATTTTTCCTCCGGTGCAGACATTTCCTCCCGCCGGAGGATATTATAAGTGAAGGGCCTTTCAAACGTGAGGAAGTGATACATTGACGGAGCAGGAATTTACCCGGGCGGCGGAGCGGTACAGCGACATGATCTTCCGCCTCGCCTTCCATTACTGCGGCAACCGCTACGACGCGGATGACATCGTTCAGACCGTCCTGCTGAAGCTGCTGGAGACCACCCGCCCCTTTGACGGGGAGGAGCATCTACGGAACTGGCTGTTGCGGGTCACCATCAACGATTGCCGGAAGCTGCTCCGCGCCCCCTGGCGGTGCAGGCATGAGGCGCTGGAGGACTACGCCAATTCCCTCTACGCCGACAGCCCGGAGGACAGCGGCCTGTTTCTGGCGGTGATGGAGCTGCCCAGGCGCTACCGGGTGGTGACCTGCCTGTACTACTACGAGGGCTACAGCGTCAATGAAATTTCCCAAATCACCGGCAGCAACCCCTCCACCATCCGCACCCGGATGCAGAAGGCCCGTTCGCTGCTGAAAGCAAAGCTCAAGGAGGAATGGAGCGATGACGAATAGGGAACGGTACCGGAGGACCTTTGGCGCACTCCACGCCTCGCCGGACACTGTATTGGAGGTAACGAAGATGAAACAAAACAAACGGCGTGTGCTGCGGCCCCTGACCGGGCTGGCGGCAGCCGTGGCGGCCATGGCGCTGCTGGTTGGCTCCGCCTTCGCTGTGAACGAGGTCACAGACGGGGCGCTGGCGGAGCGCATCCAGAGCATCAGCGTATGGTTCAACGGTCAGGAGACGGAGACCACCCTGGTCAGCACCGGGGAAGGCACCTATGACGTGGTGGCGGACGGCGAGACCATTGGCACCGTCACCGAGGACGAGGACTCCGTGGAATTCAACTGTGATTCCGATGAGGACGAGGGCCGCATTGCCATGGAATGGGACGGCGGCTCCATTGAAATGGAGTGGAGCGGCACCGGCGGAGGCAGCGCCGGCGCCAGCTTCGGCACAGGTGCCGGCGAGGAGGAAACCGTCACCGTCACCGAGGGCGTCAGCGAGGCCGCCCCGGAGGCATCGGAGGACAGCGAATAACCCATAGCATCACCCACAGCCATCAACGGGGGCTGCCGCGCACTTCGCCGCGGCCCCCACATGCTGTTTTCGGCGGCGGTTCGGGCTGGAAACTGCCCCCGCTCCCGCCGTTTTCTTCAAAATTCCAAAAAAACCCCACAATCCGCGGCGTTTTTGGTTTTATTGCTGATTTACGCGGAGCAAAATAAAAGTTAATATAAAAGTGTAAAAAAGCCGGCGGAGTATGGGCTTCGCCCGGCGCGAGACATTATAATTATAGGAGGAACACACATGAAGAAGTTTTTAGCTCTGATGCTGGCCCTGTGCATGACCTTCAGCCTGGCAGCCTGCGGCTCCAGCTCCGACGACGGCGAGGACGAAGGCAGCGCTTCCACCGCCTCCGGCTCCACCACTGAGGAGGGCGACGCCTCCACCGACGGCGACGCTTCCAGCTCCGCCGAGGGTGAGAGCACCGCCGCCAACAGCGATGTCAAGATCGGCGTCGTCCTGCTGGATGACGAGAATGCGGGCTACACCTACGCTCACATCGCCGGCATCCAGACCGCCGCCGAGAACCTGGGCCTCAGCGACGACCAGATCCTCTGGAAGTACAACATCAGCGAGGATGAGAGCTGCTACGATGCCTGCGTTGACCTGGTGGAGAGCGGCTGCACACTGATCCTCACCAACTCCTACGGCCATCAGTCCTACTGCCAGCAGGCCGCCAGCGAGTTCCCTGAGGTGGAGTTCGTGGCCCTGACCGGCGACACCGCCAACCAGGCCGGGCTGGATAACTTCCACAACGCCTTCACCTGCGTCTATCAGTCCCGCTACGTCTCCGGCGTGGTGGCCGGCATGAAGATTGCCGAGCTGGTGGAGAACGGCGAGCTGTCCGACGAGAACTACGACGCCGACGGCAACGTGAAGATCGGCTATGTGGGCGCATATCCCTACGCCGAAGTGGTCTCCGGCTACACCGCCTTCTTCCTGGGCGTCCAGAGCGTCTATGAGAACGTCAGCATGGAGGTGCAGTACACCAACTCCTGGTTCGACCTGACCGGCGAGTATGAGGCCGCCAAGGCTCTGATTTCCGACGGCTGCGTCATCATCGGCCAGCACGCCGACTCCACCGGCGCCCCCTCCGCCTGCCAGGAGATGTATGAGGCCGGCACCACCGTCTACTCCGTGGGCTACAACATCGATATGCTGTCCGTGGCCCCCAACGCCGCCTTGGTCTCCGCCACCAACGTGTGGGCCGTCTACTATGAGTACGCCTTCAGCTGCGCCCTGAACGGCGAGGAAATCGCCACCGACTGGGCCGAGGGCTATGAGACCGGCGCCGTGGCCATCACCACCCTGGGCGACGCCTGCGCTGAGGGCACCGCCGAGAAGGTGGCCGAGGTGGAGGCCGCCCTGACGGACGGTACGCTCCAGGTCTTTGACTGCTCCACCTTCACCGTGGACGGCGAGAACCCCACCTCCATCCTGATCGACATGGATCTGGACTATGTGGGCGATACGGAAGGCGTCGTGGACGGCGTGTTCCAGGAGTCCGTGCTCCGCTCTGCCCCCGGCTTCACCGCCAGAATCGACGGCATCACCGAGCTGAACTGAGTCCAACCAAATAACTGTTACTGCGCAGGGAAGCCGGGAAACCCCGGCTTCCCTGACTTCCAATTTGAAACCACTTTCTTCCCTTCGGAAAGGGAGCGGTGTGACGCTCTCTTTCCAAAAGGCAGAATCAGGAAAGAAAAGGTTGTCAATTCAAGGGTTTAGGCTCCTTAGGCAAGGATTGAGAAAGGAAATAAGTTCTTGCCCGACCGGCGGACTGGTTTTCCTTAGATAACGTTCGCTATGGAGGATTTGCCCGGCCTTCCCTTGCCAGGGAAGCGGGGCCTACTTTTCTCGCTCCGCCGAGAAAAGTAGCAAAAGAGGGCGGCTTAA
>JAJQET010000068.1 GCA_021201515.1 Clostridiales bacterium
GGGCTACGTCTACGCCGCCGTGCCGCCGCTCTATAAGCTGGTGCGGGGCAAGACCACACGGGTGGCCTTCTCCGACGAGGAGCGGGACAAAATCTCCGCCGAGCTGCGGGGCGGCAACCCCAACGTGAAGGTGGACATCAGCCGGTTCAAGGGCCTGGGCGAGATGAACCCCTCCGAGCTGTGGGAGACCACCATGGACCCCACCCGCCGCACCCTGAAACGGGTGACGCTGGAGGACGCCGTCCGGGCGGACGCCATCTTCACCCTGCTGATGGGGGAGAAGGTGGAGCCGAGACGGGCGTATATCGAGGAGAATGCGTCCAAGGTGGTCAATTTGGATTATTGATGGGAGCTGTTAGCTGCTAGCTTTTAGCTGTTAGCGGCTGGTGGCTAGTGGCTGCTGCGCGTTCCCTTATTCCGTAGGGGCGCACAGTGTGCGCCCGGCGAACCTTCCGGTTATCGCTGAGTTCGCCGCAGGAAGGGCCTTTTCCGTGGGCAGGAAAAGCGGGAAGAAACGACGGTTATCATCCAACAGACCAGTTCCCCATGGCAGGCTTATGGAAGGGGCAAACGGGCGGGCGAACGCTGTTCGCCCCTACAGGATAACGAAACCGCAGCGGTTCCGCCCACCAACATTCACTGAAGCAATCACTGTCCAAAAGACAGGAGGAAGATACCTTGAGTAAGAACAAAGACTACAAACCAGAAGACATCGCCTATCCGGAACAGAAAATCGTCGAGATCGACCTGGAGCACGAGATGAAAACGGCGTACATCGAGTACGCCATGTCCGTCATCGTGGGCCGGGCCCTCCCCGACGTCCGGGACGGGCTGAAGCCCGTCCACCGCCGCATCCTCTACGCCATGTATGAGGACGGGCTGGGCAGCGACAAGCCCTTTAAGAAGTCCGCCACCTGCGTGGGCGACGTGCTGGGCCGGTACCACCCCCACGGCGACGCCTCCGTCTACGACGCCATGGTGCGTCTGGCCCAGGACTTCTCCATGCGGTACTGCCTGGTGGACGGCCACGGCAACTTCGGCTCCGTGGACGGCGACCCCCCGGCCGCCTACCGTTACACCGAGGCCCGTATGAGCAAGATCTGCAACGAAATGCTCCGGGACATCGACAAGGACACCGTGGACTGGGACCCCAACTTTGACGAGAGCCGGAAGGAGCCCCGCGTCCTGCCCAGCCGGTTCCCCAACCTGCTGGTGAACGGTTCCACCGGCATCGCCGTGGGCATGACCACCAACATCCCGCCCCACAACCTCCGGGAGGTCATCGACGGGGTGGTCTGCGTGCTGGACAACCCCAACGCCACCCTCTCCGACCTGATGGAGCATATCAAGGGGCCGGACTTCCCCACCCGTGGCATCATTATGGGCCGCAGCGGTATCCGTCAGGCCTACGCCACCGGACGGGGGAAGATCATCGTCCGGGGCAAGTGTGAGTTTGAGGAGTTCGGCAGCGGGAGAACCCGCATCATCGTCACCGAGCTGCCCTACGCGGTGAACAAGGCCCGGCTGGTGGAGAACATTGCCGAGCAGGTCCACGCCAAGCGGCTGGAGGGCATCTCCGGCCTCCGGGACGAGTCCGACCGGGAGGGTATGCGCATCGTCATCGAGGTGCGGAAGGACGCCAACGCCCAGGTGGTGCTGAACCGGCTGTACAACCAGACGGCGCTGCAATCCAACTTCTCCGTCATCATGCTGGCCCTGGTGAACGACCAGAAGCAGCCCAAGGTGCTGACCCTGCGGGAGGTGCTGGACGAGTACATCGCCTTCCAGATGGACGTGCTGACCCGCCGCACCGTCTACAACCGGCGGAAGGCGGAGGAGCGGGCCCACCTGCTGGAGGGGCTGCTCATCGCCCAGAACAACATTGACGAGGTCATTCGCATCATCCGGGAGAGCTACGACAACGCGAAAGAGAACCTGATGAACCGCTTCTCCCTGGACGAGGTGCAGGCCCAGGCCATCCTGGATATGCAGCTCAAGCGCCTCCAGGGTCTGGAGCATGACAAGCTCCAGGCGGAGTATGACGAGCTGGAGTCCAAAATCGCCTGGTACAACGAGCTGCTCAGCGACGAGGGCAAGATGAAGGGCCTCCTCCGGCAGGAGCTGCTGGAAATCAGGGACAAGTACGGCGACGACCGCCGCACCGCCATCGAGCTGGTGGAGAACGAGATCGACGTGGAGGACCTGATTCAGGAGGAGCAGAGCGTCTTTACCCTGTCCCAGGCGGGGTATCTGAAGCGCACCTCCGTGAAGGAGTACCGCGCCCAGGGCCGGGGCGGCAAGGGGGTCAAGGCCCAGTCCTTCCGGGAGGAGGACTACGCCCAGAGCGTGTTCACCTGCTCCACCCACGACACCATCATGTTCTTCTCCGACAAGGGGAAGGTGTACTGCCAGAAGGGGCACCGCATCCCGGAGGCGGGGAGGACGGCCCGGGGGGTGAACCTCATCAACCTGCTACCGGTGGAGCAGGGGGAGCGCATCGAGGCCATGCTCCACTTCCGGGAGTTCAGCGAGGAGGAGTACCTGGTCTTTGCCACCCGAAACGGTACGGTGAAGCGCATGGCCATCAGCGCCCTGGCCACCAACCGCAAGACCGGCATCCGCGCCCTGACCCTGGAGGAGGGGGACGCCCTCATCGCCGTCCGCAAGACCGGCGGGGCGGATGAGATCATCCTGGCCACCCGGAACGGTATGGCCATCCGGTTCCCGGAGCAGGACATCCGCTGCATGGGCCGGGACGCCGTGGGCGTCCGGGGCATCAAGCTGCGGGAAGGCGACTATGTGGTGGGCTGCGAGGTGGCCGGCCACGGCTCCGCCCTGCTGACGGTGACGGAGCGGGGCTACGGCAAGCGCACCGGCGTAGGGGAGTACAGCCTCCAGGCCCGGGGCGGCTACGGCAACAAGAACTATCAAATCACCGCGAAAACCGGCCTGGTGGCCGGGTGCGCCATCGTCAACCCTGAGGACAATGTGCTGACCATCACCGACGACGGCACCATCATCCGCACCACCTGCGGCGGCATCAGCCAGTATGGCCGGGTGACCCAGGGGGTCCGCATGATGCACCTGGGCGAGGAGAGCCGGGTCATCGGCGTGGCCAAGACCAGGGCCGTGGACGCCGACGCCGGAGAGAACCATCCCGACGAGGTTCCCGACGGTCAGGAAGAATGATAAAATGCCCCCTCTCCCGCCTGCGCGGGAGAGGGGGCGACTGTGTTATGTGCTGTTTCGCTTAGTCAAACGAATCCCCGGAGGATTCCGCATCATCGTCATAAGGTTCCAAATCGTCGTCATCATCGTCGTCATCATCGCTGTCGCCGTCGCTGAGCCGCTCTGCCAGCCGCTGCGCCAGCAGGTCGGACAGCTGAACGCTCTCGCCGTCGCGCATGCTGTCGAGGAGCCTGCGGAGCTCGTCGGACGGGGACTTTTCGCACTGCTCAACGGCCTCCTGCGCGGAGGCATTGGCGAAGAGAATGGAGGCGATGCCGTCGCCGTAGCGCCGGAACATGGCGGCGGTGCAATAGATGCTGTCCTTGATGACCTCCGACGGGGGAACCGCACCGTCGCAGTCGATGAAGCTCTTGAACCGGATCTCACCGTCCCGGAAGTCAAATTCAAAATTTCCGTTCCTCAGGCCGTAGTTTGCGCGGCAGGTAAATTCTGCCATCTCCGCCATTTCCGCCTTGTCCTTCGGGTCCGCGCCGACGGGACAGATGCCGTAAACGATGATTTCGCCCTTCTTGATGTCGATCAGATACCTGATTTTCCTCAGCTTGCTCTTGACGTTCAGATTGAAATCGAACACGCCCTTGTCACTGTCAAAGGAATAGTTCCAATCATCTTCGATCAGAAACCGGTCAACAGCGTTTGCGAGTTCATCCGAGTATTCATACTTTCTCATGCCTGGCACCTCCTCAAATAAATGATGGCATGGATGAAACGGGCGTTTACATTTCGCAAAAAGAAAATGCGGGATTGCGCCTGTTTCACGATTCTTTGTTGACGCCCATTGGCCTGGGCGTCAGGGACCTGGTTTGGGACTGATCCTGAGAGGTAAGGAACACAAAAAAGTTGTGTACGCCTACTATAGCACATTAAAACAGATTGTGTCAAGTAAAATGTTTAAAACTTTTAACATATTTCATGCGGAAAGAATGGGGGATTTCCGGCATTTTTTCCAATATTATTCGCCTAAAACGGAAGCGACCTTTTGAAAGAATCCTCCGTTGACGCACCCCTCCACCGGCTGTCGCCGGTTCCCCTCCGCCGTCAGAGAAGCAGACTGAGGGGACACCAGCCACTGACAGCTAACAGCAAATCCCCCTCCCGCGTCTGCGGGAGGAGGATGCAGCGCTTTCCACTCAGAACTCCGCGTTGCCCACCGTCCTGGGATGGGGCAGCACGTCCCGGATGTTGGACACCCCGGTGAGGTACATCGCCATCCGCTCAAAGCCCAGGCCGAACCCGGCGTGGCGGCAGCTGCCGTAGCGCCGCAGGTCGCAGTAGTACCGGTAATCCTCCGGGTTCATGCCCAGCTCGGCGATTCGGGCCTCCAGCAGGTCCAGCCGCTCCTCACGTTGGGAGCCGCCGATGATCTCCCCGATGCCGGGCACCAGACAATCCGCCGCGGCCACCGTTTTGCCATCCTCGTTCTGTCGCATATAGAAGGCTTTGATCTCTTTGGGATAGTCGGTGACGAACACCGGGCGCTTGAAATGCTCCTCCGTCAGGTAGCGCTCATGCTCCGTCTGCAAATCGCACCCCCAGGAGACGGGGTAGTCGAACTTTTTGCCGGACTTTTGCAGGATGTCCACCGCCTCGGTGTAGGTGACACGGCCAAAGTCGCTGTCCGCCACGTGGAGAAGCCGGTCCTTCAGCCCCTTGTCCACAAAGCTGTTGAAGAAGTTCATCTCATCGGGACACTTCTCCATGACGAAGCGGATGATATACTTAATCATATCCTCCGCCAGGTCCATATCGTCCTCCAGGTCGGCAAAGGCGATCTCCGGCTCGATCATCCAGAACTCGGCGGCGTGGCGCTGGGTGTTGGAGTTCTCCGCCCGGAAGGTGGGGCCGAAGGTGTACACCTTGCCGAATGCCATGGCGAAGTTTTCGCAGTTCAGCTGGCCGGAGACGGTGAGGCTGGTGGCCTTGCCGAAGAAGTCCTGGCTGTAGTCCACCGTGCCGTCCGGGTTCCGGGGCGGGTCCTGGGCGTCCAGGGTGGTGACCCGGAACATCTCCCCGGCCCCCTCGCAGTCGGAGGCAGTGATGATGGGGGTGTGGACGTAGACGAAGCCCTGGTCCTGGAAGAAGCAGTGGATGGCGTGGGCCGCCACCGACCGCACCCGAAACACAGCGGAGAACAGGTTCGTCCTGGGCCGGAGGTGCTGGATGGTGCGGAGGTACTCGGTGGTGTGCCGCTTCTTTTGCAGCGGGTAGTCCGGGGTGGAGGCGCCCTCCACCTGAATGTCCGCGGCCTTCAGCTCAAAGGGCTGCTTCGCCTCCGGGGTCAGGGTCAGCACCCCCTGGACGATGAGGGCGGCGCCCACGTTCTGTCTGGCGATGTCGTCATAATTTTCCAGCGTGGACTTGTCCATCACCACCTGGAGGGGCTGGAAGTGGGAGCCGTCGTTCAGGGCGATGAAGCCGAAGGTTTTCATATTGCGGAGCGAC
>JAJQET010000292.1 GCA_021201515.1 Clostridiales bacterium
CTATCGACCTGCACCACGTCAACGAGTTCAACGCCAAGACCCCCAACCTGTGCCACCTGGCCCCGGCAGGCCCCACCTTCATGGAGGATCTGGAGCGGGCCGGCGGCGTGTACGCGGTGATGAAGGAGCTGGCGGACGCCGGGCTCATCAAGACCGACCTGCTGACCTGCACCGGCAAGACGGTGGGGGAGAACATCGCCGACGCTGTGAACCGCAACCCGGAGGTCATCCGGCCCATCGACAACCCCTATCTCTCCACCGGCGGCATTGCCGTCCTCTTCGGCAACCTGGCGGAGAAGGGCTGCGTGGTGAAGCAGTCCGCCGTGGCCCCGGAGATGATGCGCCACTCCGGCCCCGCCCGTGTCTTTGACAGCGAGGAGGAGGCCATTCAGGTGATCTACGCCGGAGGCATCCATCCCGGCGATGTGGTGGTCATCCGCTACGAAGGCCCCAAGGGCGGCCCCGGTATGCGGGAGATGCTGAACCCCACCTCCGCCATCTGCGGCATGGGCCTGGGCGAGTCCGTGGCCCTCATCACCGACGGCCGGTTCTCCGGCGCCACCCGTGGGGCGGCCATCGGCCATGTCTCCCCGGAGGCAGCCGCCGGAGGCACCATCGGCCTGGTGGAGGAGGGCGACCAAATCTCTATCGACATCCCCGCCCACAAAATCACGCTGGAGGTCTCTGACGAGGTGCTGGCGGCCCGGAAGGCCGCCCTGGTGATGCCGGAGCCCAAGGTTAAGACCGGTTATCTGGCCCGGTACGCCTCCCTGGTCACCTCTGCCGACCAGGGCGCAGTGCTGCGGACGCTGTAACAGACGAAAGACGCGGGAATGGGGAACTTCCTCATTCCCGCGCAGTCGTAGAGGGAGGACACCGATGGAGTACAAATGGTATCAAACCGGGGCGGCGCCGCTGGAGAACATCGCCCGCACTGAGCCGCCTGCCGGGACGCTGGCCTTCTGGTATCTGGGACAGATGGGGCTTCTGGTGAAGGGGGCGGGGCTGACGCTGTGCTTTGACCCGGTATTGAACGACCTGTGCAATCCGGACGGCACCACCCGGCGGAACTATCCGCCTCCCTTCTCCGGCGGGGCGCTGACGGGGGTGGACTGTGTAATCTGCTCCCACAATCACGCTGACCACTTGAATTTGGAGACCCTGCTGCCCCTGTACCGGGCGAACCCCGGCATAAGGTTCATCGTTCCCGTGCCGGAGCAGGGCGTGCTGACCGGGGCGGGCATCCCTACCAGCGGAGTGGTCGGGGCAAAGGCCCACCGGCCAATCGGACTGGGGGACGGCGTCACCCTGACCCCCATCCCGGCGGCCCATGAGGCGTATGTGACCGACGAGCAGGGCGACCACCGGAACCTGGGCTATCTGCTGAATCTGGACGGCCTCACCCTCTATCACGCCGGGGACACTGTGCTGACCCCTCAGCTGTTGGAGGACGTGAAGGGGTACGGCCCGCCGGACGTGGCCTGCCTGCCGGTGAACGGGGCCGACCTGGAGCGGCGGGGCCGGAACATTGTGGGCAACATGGGCTGCCGGGACGCAGCCATCTTCGCCGCCGGAACCGGCGCGGACCTGACGGTTCCGCTGCACTACGACATGGTGATGGGCAACGGGGAGGACCCGCTGATCTTTGCGTCCTACATGGTGCGGTGCGCGCCGGGTCAAAAATTCCATATCATGCAGCTGGGGGAGCGATTCCTGTACGGAAAATAACGACCCCGGTGCTGCGGCGCAGGCGCGGCCTTGGGCGGCCTGCGCCGCAGCTGCGTTTGGGGCAGGGTTCTCCACTTTTGACAGGACGCTTATTTAACAGTTTCTTAACAAAGGAAGATTTACACTGTTAGCGAACTATGATAAAATACATCTGCAAAGATTCAGTTCGAGCTTACAGGAAATGAGGTCTGTTCAATCATGGTGAAGCAATGTGTGAAAAAGCCGTTTACCGTGCTGGTTGCCGTCATCATTGCGCTGGTGCTGGGGGTCGTG
The DNA here is from genome assembly GCA_021201515.1 of Clostridiales bacterium. Taxonomy (GTDB): domain Bacteria; phylum Bacillota; class Clostridia; order Oscillospirales; family Oscillospiraceae; genus Onthomonas. The sequence goes on from JAJQET010000292.1 coordinate 2,002, forward strand.
TGCATGACGCGGATGACCACCGACCTGCTGCCGGAGATGAGCCTGCCCTACATGGTGGTCATCACCACCTATCCGGGGGCAAGCCCGGAAAAGGTGGAGGCCAACGTGACGGAGCCGCTGGAGAGCGCTTTGGGCACCGTCAGCGGCGTGGAGAATGTCACCAGTAGCAGCGCGGAGAATTACTCCATGATTATGTTGGAATTTGAGGATGACACGGATATGGACTCCGCCATGGTCAAGGTGGATTCCGCCTTACAGGATGTGGAAAGCTCTCTGCCCGACCTGTGCGGCACCCCCAACGTCATGGAAATCAGCATGGACATGGTGGCCACCATGTACGTCAGTGTGGGCTATGAGGGGAAGGACATCTATGCGCTGTCCGACTTCGTGGAGGACATCGTAACGCCCTACTTTGAGCGGCAGGACGGCGTGGCCAGTGTCTCCACCGTGGGCCTGGTGGAACAGACCGTCGAGGTGCGGCTGAATCAGGACAAAATTGATGCAATCAACAACAAGCTCCTGGCCTCCGTGCTGGACACCCTGGAGGAGACGAAGCAGACGATCGACGACGCCCAGGCGGAGCTGGCCGACGCTCAGGCAGAGCTGGATGACGGCACCGCCGAGCTGGAGGACCAGCAGACGGAGACCTCGGAAGAACTGGCGGAGGCCAGCCTGGCCCTGAACCAGGCCATCGCCACCCAGAGCGCCTATGAGGCCCAGCTGGCCAGCCAGCAGGCCAATCAGACGGCCCTGGAGACGGAGCTGGCGGCCTATGAGTCTGCGGGTATTCAGGAGAGCTATGAGGAGCTGGAGGCCCTGTTCCAGACCCTACAGGATACCGCCTCCAGCGAGGAAACCTACAACGCCATCTATGACGCAGCTTACAGTCAGGTCCTGATTTCCGCCGCCCAGTCCGTAGTGGACAGCATGGCGGCCAGCGGCCTGATGGAGTCCGTCACGGTGACGGAGGACAATGTAGACACGATTTTGGATATGCTGGACAGCGCCTCTGCCGCTGCCTCCGGCACCTCCGCCTCTGATACCACGGCTTCCGACGCCGGTACCTCCAGCGCTTACGAGACCCTGTCCGCACTGTCTGAGGAGCAGCTGCTGGCCTACCTCTCTACCCTGTCGGAGGATGAGGTCGGTGCCCTGTTGGCAGGCATGACGGAGGAGGAGCTGGCCGCCCTGCTGCCCAGCCTGTCCGCTGAGGAGCGGGCCGCCCTGCTGGCCCTGGCGGACACAGCGGAGGAAACGGACCGGGAGAATACAGAGAACACGGAGGACACAGATGACGCCTCCGGCACTACCACCACCAGCGTCAAGGCTACTCTGATTGCCACGGCAGAGGAAGCGGCCGCGTCCGTGGCGGAGAGCCAGGTGGCCGAGATGACCGCCAGCCTGCCCACATCCGTGGCGGACGCCATCGCCAACCCGGAGAAGCTGGATTACGCGGTGTCGCTGCTGGAGGAGCAGGGGATGGGGGAGGCGGCCTCCGCCCTGACGGTGGAGAATCTCACCACCATCTCTGACATCGTCAACACTCGCATCCCCCAAATCGAGACAGAGCTTGCCAATCTGGAGATTGAGATTGCCGTTGCCACCGCCACGGTGGAGGCGGTGAACGCTGCCGTGGAGGAGGCCGTCAACAGCTACACCACGGTGGAGGCCGGGAAGATTCTGGCGGCGGCGGGCTTCGGCTCCGCCAGCGCCCAGCTGGCGGCGGCTCAGACCGCCCTGGAGGACGGGCAGAGCCAGCTGGACTCCGCCCTGGAGGCCTACGAGAGCGCCCGGGAGACTGCCATTGAAAGCGCCAACCTGGATGCCCTGCTGGACATCGACACCCTGGCCACCCTGATTTACGCCCAGAACTTCTCCATGCCCGCCGGGTATGTGGACGATGCGGAGGACAATCAGTGGCTGCTGAAAGTGTGCGAGGAGTACGACAGCGTGGAGGATTTGGAGAGCATGGTACTCTGCAACCTGGACGACGTTGGGGACGTGACCCTGGGGGACGTGGCCGACCTGACGGTGATTGACAACGCCGCGGACAGCTACACCCGGGTCAACGGCGAGGCCGGCGTGGTGCTGTCCATCTTCAAGGGCAGCACCGCCGGCACCAGCGACGTTTCCGACGCCTGCAACGACGCCATTGCGGAGCTGGAGGAGAAGTATGACGGCCTGCAAATTCAGCCGCTGATGGATCAGGGCGAGTATATCTCGCTGATCATCTCCAACATTCTGGAGAGCATGATTCTGGGCGCGCTGCTGGCCATCGTGATTCTGGCCCTGTTCCTGAAGGACGTGCGGCCCACGCTGGTGGTGGGCTTCTCCATCCCATTCAGTGTCCTGATCGCCCTCCTGCTGATGTACTTTACGGACATTTCGCTGAACATCATGTCCCTGGGGGGGCTGTCCCTGGGCATTGGTATGCTGGTGGATAACTCCATCGTCGCCATAGAGAACATCTACCGGCTGCGGGGCCGGGGCCTGCCCGCCCCACGGGCGGCGGTGCAGGGCGTGAAGCAGGTGGCGGGGGCGCTGATTTCCTCCACCCTGACCACTATCTGCGTCTTCCTGCCCATGATTTTCACCACGGGCTACACCAGGGAGCTGATGTATCCCATGGCGCTGACCATCGGTTATGCCCTGATTGCCTCCCTGGTGGTGGCAATGACGGTGGTGCCCACGGTGGCCTCTACGCTGCTGAAAAACGTCCGGCCCAAGTCCCACCCCTGGTTTGACAGGGTGGTGAACGGCTACGGGAAGGTGCTGGACTTCTGCCTGCGGGTGAAGGTGGTGCCCCTGGGCCTGGCCATCGCCCTCTTTGGGCTGGCGGTGTTCGGCGTGGTGCGGATGGGCATGGTGATGATACCCGATATGTCCAGCAACCAGATTTCCATCACCGTGACCATGCCGGAGGACTATGACCAGGATACCGCCTACGCCGCCGCCGATGAGGTGACGGAGCGCATCCTGGCGGTGGACGGGGTGGACTATGTGGGGGCCATGACCAATGCCTCCAGTATGCTCACCACCAGCGCCACCACCTCCAATGACTTTTTGAACTATGTGTTCTATGTGGTGCCCAGTGACGAGGTGAACACGGAGCAGGGCATTGAGGACATCTGTAACCAGATTGCGGCCAACACCGCCGACTTGGCGTGTACGGTGGACGCCGCCTCGTCCTCCTCCAGCGAGATGAGCAGTATGCTGGGCAGCGGCCTGGAGATCGACATCTACGGCTCCGACCTGGACACCCTGGTGGAGATTTCGGAGGACTTCATGGAGATCATCTCCGAGACCGAGGGCTTCGACACCCCCACCAACGGCCAGGATGAGGCCGACCAGGAACTGGTGCTGGTGGTGGATAAGGACGCCGCCATGGGGCTTGGGCTGACGGTGGCCCAGATTTACAGCGAGATTTCCGACCGCCTGACCACGGAGAGCACCTCCACCACCGTCACCATCGACGGCACGGAGATGGAAGTGGTCATCGTGGACGAGACGAATCTGCTGACAAGGGAGAACCTGATGGACATCACCTTTGAGGTGGACACCACCGACGAGGACGGCGAAACCGTCACCGAGACCCACACCCTGGACGAGTTCGCCACAGTGGAGACGGATACCAGCGTGTCCACCATCTCCCGTGAGTATCAGCAGCGCTACATC
>JAJQET010000178.1 GCA_021201515.1 Clostridiales bacterium
GCGGAACACCGCCGTCAGCACGCCGATCACCGCGCCGTAAATCAGCTGCCCCATACCGGTGACGGGGCTGGTGACAGGGTCGGTGGCCATGAACAGGGCGCCGAAAATCAGGCCGCCGCCACACAGGTGGGCCACCAGGTACATAACGTCAAAGCCCTGACCGCCGAAGGCGATCATGCAGATCAGGAAGCTGCCCACATAGGCCACGGGGATGTGCCAGGTGATGCCCTTGGTGATCAGCAGGTAGGCCCCGCCGATGAGCATGGCGGCAATGCTGATGCAGATGGTGCCGTCAGTGAAGCCCAGGAACATATCCAGCACGTCCACGGTGCCGCCTTCCTCCAGAACGGCCAGCGGGGTGGCGCTGGAGGTGCCGTCCACGCTGTAGCTGGTCATGGCGGAGCTGAAGGACAGCAGCAGGAAGCAGCGGCCTGCCAGGGCCGGGTTCATGAAGTTCTGACCCAGGCCGCCGAAGGCGCACTTTACCAGGGCGATGGCGAACAGGCTGCCCAGGAAGGGGATGTACAGGGGAACGGTGGGGGAGCAGCACAGGCCCAATAGCAGGCCGGTGAGCACCGCGGAGCCGTCCTTCACGGTGTTGGGATGGTGGGTGGCCAGGTCAAAGAGGTACTCCGTCACCACGGCGGTAACGATGCTGACCGCCAGCACCAGGAAGGCGTGGAAGCCAAAGTGATAGATACCAAAGATGGTGACCGGCATCAGCGCCAGGATCACGTCGTACATGACGTGTCCGGTGGTCAGCTTACTGTCTCTCAGATGGGGAGAGGAGGACACGTTCAGCATTTTTTCCATTCTAAATCCCTCCTCACAGCTTGCCTTCGCGCTTGAGACCCAGCACGACAGGCTTGGTTTGTTTGAACAGCTGGGTCAGCGGACGCTTGGCCGGGCAGATGTAGGTGCAGCTGCCGCAGCCGATACAGTCGGTGCCGTGGAGCTGGTCATAGCGGGCATAATCCTTGGTCTTGGCCGCCACCGCCATCATCTGGGGAATCAGCCCCATGGGGCAGGCGGTGCCGCACCGGCCGCAGCGGATGCAGGCGGTCATCAGCTTGTCCGCCTCCTCCACCTCGTCACGGGTCATGCACAGCAGGGCGTTGTTGGCCTTGACGATGGGCACGTCGTAGCTGCTGATGGCGGTGCCCATCATGGGGCCGCCCAGCAGGGCCTTCTTGGCCTCGGCCTTCAGGCCGCCCGCCGCGTCCAGCACCTCCTGGAGGGAGGTGCCCAGCTTGATCATGAAGTTGCCGGGGTTCGCCACCGCGTCGCCGGAGACGGTGAAGCCCTTCTCCATCAGCGGCACGCCCTCGCACACCGCCTGATAGATGGCGGAGAGGGTGGTGACGTTGTCCACAATGCAGCCCAGGGTGGCAGGCAGCGCGCCGCCGCCGCCCAGCCACTGACCGGTGACCGCGTGTACCAGGCCGCGCTCACCGCCCTGGGGGTACCGGGTCTCCAGCTCCAGCACGGAGAGGCGGTCGTCGCCCTGGATGGCCTTCTGCATGGCGGCGATGGCGGCGGGCTTGTTGTCCTCAATGGCGATGACGCCCTTGGCGTTGGGGAACAGCTGGAGCACCACCTTCAGGCCCATCACCACCCAGTCGGGATGCTCCTGCATCAGCCGGTCGTCGCAGGTGATGTAGGGTTCGCACTCCGCGCCGTTGGCGATGACGTACTCGATTTCTTCCGGGTTCTTGGGGGCCAGCTTGACATGGGTGGGGAAGCCTGCGCCGCCCAGACCCACAATGCCGGCGGCCTGCACCTTGGCCAGAATCTCCTGGCTGGAGAGCTTGGTGTAGTCGCACTTCACCCCCACGGAGGGGTCGGGGGTGTACTGGCCGTCATTGTCAATGACAATGCACTGGGCCATCACCCCTGCGGAGGTCAGCCTCGGCTCGATGATCTTCACCTTGCCGGAGCCGGAGGAGATGATGGGGGCGGAGACAAAGCCGTCTGCCCTGGCGATGGTCTGGCCGGCCAGGACGGTGTCTCCCCGCTTGACGATGGGGACGGCGGGTTTCCCAATGTGCTGGCCCAGCGGGAACACCAGCTCGCCCTTTGCCTGATAGGGGACGGTGGCGGCGCCGCTGCTGAGCTCTTTGCACCCTTTGGGATGAACCCCACCTCGGATTTTTGATTTTGCCATACGCTTCTCCTTTCACGAACAGTTGGGTCAACGTCAGGTTTCTCCCCCTACATCCCCACAGTCAGGGCTGTCTCTTTGAGAACCTCAGAGGTTGGCCACGATTTGCGCTGCCCTGCGTCCAAAGGTCATGGTTCGGCCGCAGGCCAGGCCCGTAAACAGGTTGGGGTAGGTGGTGGCAAAGAAGCCGCCGGAGCAGTCGCCTGTGGCGTACAGCCCTTCGATGGCGGTGCCATCCTCCCGGATCACCTGCATATCGGTGTTGATACGGCATCCGTTCAGCGTCGTCAGATGCCAGGCCCCCGTGCGGATGCCATAGTAGGGGGCGGTGTCCACCGGGGTCATCCGGTGGGTCTCCTTGCCATAGTCCTCATCCTTGCCGTTGTAGCACAGCTCGTTGTACCGCTCCACGGTGGCGACGAAGGTATCGGCAGGGATGTTCAGCTTTTCCGCCAGCTCCTCCAGGGTGTCGGCCTGCTGGAGGTAGCCGTCCTCAATCAGCACCTCGTTCCGGGACCAGACATAGTCATAGGTCATGTTGGACAGCGCCCCGTTGGGGAAGGCGAAGAGGCGGCAGCAGCCCACCTCGTCAAACTGCTCGGCATACTGCTGGTTGTTGGCGTCAAAGATGTCACAATAGGTATGGTCAGGCTGCATATACATGGAGTGCAGCATAAACTCGTAGGGGCCGGATTCGTTGCAGAAGCGCTGGCCGTTCAGGTTCACCTTCAGGAAGGGCTGCTCGCCAAACCAGAACCACTTGCCGTTGGTCTTGTACCCCGCCGTTTCGGTGGGGAGGCAGCAGCAGCGGTTGAACATCATGGAGGCGTGGGTGGGGTCCATGGCCGCCCCGGCCCACAGCATGGCCTTGATGCCGGAGCCGTCGCAGGTGGAGCCGAGGCTGTAGTTGATCTTCATCGCCAGGGTCTGGGGCTGGAGGGCCTGGAGCATTTCCGTGTTGGTGGCGTAGCCGCCGGTACACATGATGACGCCCTTGGAGGCGTTGATACGGATGTAATGCTCATCGGTCTGGTCCTGGGCGATGATGCCGGTGACCCTGCCGCTGTCGTCCTGCTCCAGCTTCACCAGGGCGGTGGACAGCTTCCAGTCCACCCCCAGGTCGTCACAGTGGGCCTGGAAGGTGGAGTTCAAAGTGGTGTCCTCCGGGGCGGAGTCGGTGGTGTGGGGGCTGTGGCCGGTGGCGTAGGCCTTGTCCCGGCCGGGGTCGCTGGTGTCGCCAACGCCGCCCTCCAGGCTCATGTACCAGTTGCCGGTGCTCTCCAGCAGGTCGGTGAGCCAGTCCACCATCTCGCCGCTGTTGTCCGCCCAGCAGCGGATCAGGTCATAGTCCACATAGCCTGCGCCGTAGCGGACGATGTCCTGGAGGGCCTCCATTTTGTCGATTTCAAACTCCGGGTACTCCTCAAAGGAGGCCAGCTGGAGCTTGGAGTTGATGGCGCCGATGTCCTCTCTGGGGCCGGTGGGGGAGTCGTTTTTCTCCACCACCAGCACCCTGGCGCCCTCCTCGGCGGCGGTCATGGCGGCGATCCAGCCGCCGGAGCCGCAGCCCACCACCAGGACTTCGGTATCCACGGTCTCGGTGATGTCGCTTTCCGCGATGTCGGGGGCCTCCCCCAGCCAGTCAGCGGAGGTGGATTCCTCCTCGGCGGAGGCCACGGTGACGGTGGTGCCGCTGGCCTGGGACATACAGTCGGCGGCGGCGGTTTTCACCGCGTCGCAGGTGACGGTGGCGCCGGAGATGCCGTCCACGTTGCAGGTCTGCTGCTCCAGAATGGCGGCGGCCATATCGTCCCCCACCACAGCGCCGATGTTTTCCGTCTCGCCGGAGACGTCGATCTGCACGTCGGTGATGCTGGTCTCGTCAAAGGTCATGGTGACGGTGACCTCGCTGGAAATGCCCTGGGCGGTGGCGGAATAGGTGCCGGGGGTGTAAATCGCCTCTCCGGTGACGCCGGAGGCGGAGGCGCTGCCTGCGGAGGAGGCTGTGCCCCCTGTGCTGGCGGCGGACGTTGCGTTGTCAACGGCCTGCAGCACCCCCAGGGTGGCTACGCTGACCGCCCCGGCTGCAATGCCCTTGATAAAGTCTCTGCGGGAAATAGGATTGTTTGCCATCTCTCAAAATTCCTCCTGTAGCAATGTAATACGGGAATTGCCAGGGTAGTTTTTATAAAAGCGGCATCCCTCCCGTGGGATATCCACGGCTGCCGCTGATATACAGAGATTGTGGAGCGTGAAAACGAAAACTTCACTTTATTCAGCTGTCGCAAAGTGCCAACGGAATTGCCAGTGATGCTGTTCAGATGGGCAAAAAGTTCTGATTCTGCATCCGTGTGTGTAGGGGCGGCCCTTGGCCGCCCGCAAAAACCGCCTGCTTCCCCCGGGCGGCCAAGGGCCGCCCCTACAAAAAGCAAAGCTTTATGCTTCACACAGTACCAATGCCCTTATTTGGCCGGGTCAGCGGTCCGCTTCTTCCCGGCGGCCAGCCTGCACAGGAAAACGCTCAGCTCAAACAGGGCCAGCATGGGCAGGGCCACCATGATCTGGGACAGAATATCCGGCGGGGTGATGAGGGCGGCCACCAGGAAGATCACCACGATCAGCACCTTCCGGGATTTCGCCAGCCACTCCGGTTTCAGCACCCCCATCCGGGTCAGCAGCACCGAGAGGACGGGCATTTCAAACACCGCGCCAAAAATCACAAACACCGTCAGCAGGAAATTGACGTAGCTCTCGATGCTGACGGCAGAGGTCACGTCTGTCCCCACGCTGAGGTTGATGAGAAAGTACAGCATAAAGGGTACGGTCACCCTGTAGGCAAACAGCGCCCCCACGCAGAAGCACACCACGCCGAAGCCCACCGCCAGGGCGAAGGTCAGCCGCTCCGACTTTTTCAGGCCGGGGGCGCAGAAGGCGTAAATTTCGTACAACAGCACAGGGGAGCAGATCACCAGCCCGCCGATGGCGGCCACAGAGAGCTGCACCATCAGCAGCTCCTGCGGGGCGATGTACACATATTGGTACCCGTACCCCTTGCCCAGGTTGGTGAGCTGCTCCACAATATCCGGGGCGAAGGCCAGACAGACCAGCACCCCCACAACCAGGCAGACAATACAGACCAGGATGCGATTGCGCAGCTCCTTCAGGTGCCCGCTGAGGCTCATCTCGCCTCCCTGGGGCTCCCGGGCCGTTTTATGCCTGCTCATCCCTGGACTGGTTCTCCTCCGCCGTCTTTTCCTCGCCGCCGTTCAGGCCCTCCCGCAGATTCTTGATGCTGCTGCCCAGCATTTTGGTCAGCTTGGGAATCTGGGTGGGGCCGAAAATGACGACGACAATCAGCAGAATGACAATTAGCTCGGTAACTCCGATTTTCATGGTATGCGTCTCCTTCTCTTACAGGTTCTGTGCGGGTTCCGTCGCCGGTTCGGCAGGCGGCTCCGGCTGGGTCGGTTCAGGCTGGGCCGGGGCCTCGGCGGGGGTCGGCTCAGGCTGGGCC
>JAJQET010000042.1 GCA_021201515.1 Clostridiales bacterium
ATGTCGATGATGCCGATGCCGTTCTTGCCGCCGTACTCGTTCAGGTCGCGGATGATGTCGGATGCCTTCTTTTTCTCCCCGTTGATGGCCACTGGCTTGCCCTGCTCAAACTCCAGGGTGACATAGGTGGGTTCGTCCGGGGCCTGGAGGGGGGAAACACCCATCTCCAGGAAGCCGGGTTTCTCATAGTTCGGCTCGTTGGCCGGATTCTCCAGGTCAAGGCCCTCATGGCTCAGATGCCACAGGTTCTTATCCTTGGAGTAGTTAGTCTCACGGGTGATTTTCAGGGGGACGTTGTGGGCCTCGGCGTAGTCAATCTCCTGGTCACGGGAGACGATGTCCCACTCCCGCCAGGGGGCGATGATGGTCATGCCGGGGGCGAAGCGCTTGATGGCCAGCTCGAACCGCACCTGGTCGTTGCCCTTGCCAGTGCAGCCGTGGGCGATGGCGTCCGCGCCCTCCTCCAGGGCGATCTGGGCCAGCTTCCGGCCGATGATGGGACGGGCAAAGGCGGTGCCCAGCAGATAAGTCTCATACTTGGCGTCGGCCATGACGGAAGGGACGATGACCTCGTCCACCATCTCGTCCACCAAGTCGGCCACGATGAGCTTGCTGGCCCCGGTTTTCAGGGCCTTCTCCTCCAGACCGTCCAGCTCGTCGGCCTGGCCCACGTTGCCGGCCACGGCGATGATCTCAGGGTTATTGTAGTTCTCCTTCAGCCAGGGGATGATGATGGACGTATCCAGACCGCCGGAGTAAGCCAGAACGACCTTCTTGATTTCTTTCTTTGCCATGGGGATTCCTCCTAAAAATGAACTGCGAAACCGCAGAAGCTTGTCTACGAGGGTTATCTTACCACGGCCCGGGCCGGAATGCAAGCAGCAATTTGCATAAAAATGCAAATTGCTTCCCGGCCGTTTCCCGATATACCCACGAGAAATGTATAAATATGCAGAATAGAGCGAATAAAAATGCGGACGGAGGGCTCCGTCCGCATTTTTATGTAAGGTTGTGAGTTAGTCCTCAGCAATGATACCCATGGGGCAGTTCTCAGCACAGGTGCCGCAGGAGATGCAGGCATCGGCATCGATGACATACGCATCATCGCCCTCGGAGATCGCGCCGACGGGGCAGTTCTCAGCGCAGGTGCCGCAGGAAATGCAGCCTTCGCCAATCTTAAATGCCATGATAAATTCCTCCTTGTTTCTGGATGATTTCATTGTAGCATGATTGAGAAAAAAATCAAGGGAAATTTTCAAAAAATCAAAAGTTAGCGTCAATTAACCCAAAAATGCCGGAAATATCTGCCCAAAAAGTTAGTGCTGTTTAACCGCGAAACTCCCACCAAAGTGCCGGAATATCCGGCCTGAAATGTGGGCACACTCCCTTTATCCACCAGAAAGGAGATGCAGAATTTGGCAAAACGGAAGAAAAACCATCTCCGCCGCCCCCTGGACGGCCAGAAGGACGACGCGGAGTTCGCCTTTGACCTGACGCCGGACGTGCAGGACGGAGGACACACCGCCCAGCACAAGCGCAGGCCGGAGGGCATTGACGGGGGCCGGATGCATCAGGTGCGGGCGGATGACACGCCCCATTTGGGGCGCAAGGGCGGGGAGTTTTGAGGCGGCGCAGCCGCAGCTTTTAAGGATGTCCGCCCCCTCACCGTCTCCTCCGCCGGGCGGCGGCTCTCCCCTTCCCGCCGCCGGGCATCCCCGGCAGGCGCACCGGCCCGGTTTTCCGGAGCTTCGCCACGAAGAAGCCCTCGAATCGGCTGTCCGGGCAGACGCACACCGTCCCCGCCAACCGGGTGGGCAGCAGGGGCAGCGCCTCCAGCCAGTCCCCCTGGATGGGAACCGGCTCCACTCCGGCGCTTTCCAGCGCCCAGGCCACCACATCCTCGTTCTCCGCCGCCAGGACAGAGCAGGTGGAGTACACCAGCTCGCCCCCCGGCTTCAGGAGCTGAAGCCCCTTCGCCAGCAGGGCCTTTTGGCTGCGGACGCTCTTTTCCACCAGAGCCGGTGTGAACCGCCCCGGCCCCGGCTCCGTCAGGGACAGGGTGCCGCTGCCGCTGCAGGGCGCGTCCAGCAGGACGCTGTCGAAGGAAAACCCATCGCTGAGCTGCCGGGCATCCGTCACCATGACGTAGACGCAGGAGGCCCCCTGCTTCGCCACGTTGTACTTGAGGCGCTCCCCCCGGTGGGGATTCAGCTCGCAGGCGGTGATGTGGCAGCGGTTCCCCGCGAGAGCCGCCAGCTGGGTGGTTTTGCCGCCGGGGGCAGCGGCCATGTCTAAAATGTCCATCCCCGGCTGGGGGTCCAGCACCAGGGGCGGCAGCATGGAGCTGAGGCTTTGGAGGTACACCTCCCCCGCCTCGTACATCGGCAGGGCCCGGACGGCGTCCTCTCTGGCCTGGGGCAGCAGGAAGGCGTCCGGGTACCAGACTAGCTGCTTCGGTTCCAGCCCGGCAGCAGACAGGGCGGCGGCCACCGCCGCCCGGCCTGTTTTCAGCGTGTTGGCCCGGAGAGTCACCGCCCGCTGGCAGCGGTACCCCGCCAGAATCCTTTCCGTCAGGGCGGGGCCATACTGCCCCTCCAGCAGCGGGGGCAGGAAGGCGGGGAGGGCTTCCCCGGACCCCATCAGGTCAGTTTCATATTCGGCCATCGTTCCTCCACAAATTCGTCGGAATAGTTGTTGTCGATAAACTCCTCCAGCACGGTGCCGGCATCCAGGTCATAGCTCCGCTCCACATAGCGCAGCATCACCGCCCCGGTGAGCAGGGCGTCGGCGATCATCAGCAGCACCAGCGCCCAGGTGACCACTTTGGCGTAGAGGGTGGGGAGATGCTCAATCCACCCGCTGATGGCGGGGTAGAGCACCTTGATCCACACCACCGCCAGCAGCCCCCAGAAAATGCAGAACAGCAGGTTGGTGCGGCCATTGAAGTTGAAGGGCATATCGCTGTAGTCCCAAAAGACGGTGCCAAAGACGTACTCGGTGAACACGCTGCACATATACTCGTACACGCCGCCCACAACGGCGCCCCCCAGGAACACATACCGGTCCTCCTTCCCCGCCAGTGGCTGGAGTACCATGGTCAGCACCACTGCGCCAATGCCCCACACCACGGAGAAGGCCCCGTACAGCACGCTGGACCGGCTCATCCAGAATCCGGCGGAGAAGCGGCAGAACACCGTCTCGATCAAATCCCCCAGAAAGGCGCAGATGATAAAGACCCAGAACAGCTTGTCCAGGCACACGCCCTTGGCGAACACATAGTCCCCGGCGTCCCGTCCGTGCCGCCCCTCCATGTCGGGATAGGCCCGGTTCAGCCGCCTCCAGACGCTGCGGCAGATGAGATTGCCCAGTTTGCCCTGAACGGCGGACTGCTCGCTCTGCTGCATCTCCTCCGCATGGGCCAGGTCCGCCCCGTTCCTGCTTTTGGACACGGCGTAGAGGACGCCTGCCAGGTCAAACGCCATGACGCCCAGAATCACGCCGTCCACAATCCGCAGCAGCAGGACGGGCAGCAGGCTGACAAACGTATACAGGAAGGGGTGGAGCAGCAGAATCACCAGCATCGCCGTCAACGCCTTCCCCATGGCCATGAGCAGACCCTGCCACTCGCCGGAGAAGGGGGTGGCCCGTTCGTACTGGCTCAACTTCCGCCGCCAGGTGCGGCGGGTCAGGTCGCCGGCCAGGAAGTCCACCACAGACACCACCACCAGGGCCAGGATGTACTGTGTGATGGCGTGTCCCTCCAGGGTGGGGAGGGCCACCATCAGCGACACCGCCATAATGCCGTACTTGGGGCAGATGGGCAGGTCGAAAAAGCCCCGGTTGGAGAAGGTGCGGTCCTTCACTACGGTGACGATCACCTCGATCAGCCAGCCCAGGAAGCCGTACAGCAGCAAAAAGGTGACGAGTTCGGTATAGGTGTAGTCCATAGGGAGCCTTCTTTCTGTTGCGCCGGGGCGGAGGGAACGGGGCTGACGGCGCTTTTTCCGGAAAATCCCCGGAAAAACACTGTACAGCGGCGAAAAAAACGATTATAATGGGGACGCTGCGGCAGTCCTGAGGGACTGCTGCGCACATTGTAGCATTATTATACCGGTTCCCGGAAGAAAAAGCAACACGAAAGGGAGCACCTCATGCGATTTGCCATTTACACCCTGGGCTGCAAGGTCAACCAGTACGAGACCCAGGCCATGGAGACCATTCTCCGCCAGCGGGGCCACACCCCCACCGACTTCCACGCCCCGGCGGACGCCTACATTGTGAACACCTGCTCCGTCACCGCCGTCAGCGACAAAAAGTGCCGCAATATGCTGCGCCGGGTGAAGAAGATGGCGCCGGACAGCGTGCTGGCCGTCTGCGGCTGCTACGCCCAGGCCAAGCCGGAGGAGGTGGCGGCCCTGGGGGCGGATGTGGTCTACGGCACAGGGAAGCGGCTGGAGTTTCTGGACGCGGTGGAGCGGGCGGTGGAGGAACGCCGCCTGCGGCTGGATGTGGACGACGCAGTGCATCGCAAGGCCACCTTCGAGGTGCTGCCCGCCGGCGGGCTGACCGGCCGCACCAGGGCGCTCCTGAAGGTGGAGGACGGCTGCGCCAACTTCTGCACCTACTGCATCATCCCCTACACCCGTGGGCCGGTGCGGTCGGAGCCGCTGGAAGATGCGGCGGCCCAAGCCAGGGAACTGGCTGCGGCGGGGTATCAGGAAATCGTGGTGACGGGCATTGAAATCTCCTCCTGGGGGAAGGATCTGCCCGGAGACGAAACCCTCATCGACCTGCTGGAGGCAGTCTGCCACGCCGTCCCCGGCCTGCGGATTCGGATGGGGTCCCTGGAGCCGAGAACCGTCACGGAGGACTTCTGCCGCCGGGCGGCCCGGCTCCCCAACCTCTGCCCCCACTTCCACCTGAGCCTGCAATCGGGCTGCGACGCCACCCTGAAGCGGATGAACCGCCGGTATGACACCGCCCGATTTTTGGAGAGCTGCCGCCTGCTGCGCCAGTGGTTTGACCGGCCGGCCATCACCACCGACCTGATCTGCGGCTTCGCCGGGGAGACGGAGGCGGAGTTTGCCGAGACGCTGGACTTTCTGCGCCGGGCACAGTTCTCCGCCATGCACATCTTCCCCTACTCCCGCCGCAGCGGCACGGTGGCCGACCGGCTGCCGGGGCAGCTGACCAGCGCAGTGAAAGAGGCGCGCTGCCATCAGGCCACCGCCATTGCCCGGGAAATGCAGGGGGCGTATCTGGCGCAGTTCGTGGGGGAGACTCTGCCTGTCCTCTTTGAGGAGACGGCGGAGGGAACCCCTTCCGGTCAGGGGCTGTGGCGGGGCCACGCCCCCAACTATGTGGAGGTGTACGCCAAGGGGGTGGACCTCCACAACGTCCTCCGGAACGTGACCGTTGAAGGTGTGGAGGACGGGAACCGGCTGGTGGGGAGGATAACCTCGGAGGAGTGAGGGATTGCCCGCTGGTTACTCCTTAGACAAGAAATGATAAAGGAACAACGTTTTTGACCTCCCGGCGGGCCCTCCTTAGATTAAGTTCGCTATAAAGGATTTGCCCGGCCTTCGCCGTCAAGCGGCATTTCCGCTGCGCTCCCTACCCTTGCCAGGGAAGCGGGGGCCTACTTTTCTCGATTCGTCGAGAA
>JAJQET010000100.1 GCA_021201515.1 Clostridiales bacterium
CGCCAACCCCACCCTGACACTCCCACCCCAACCAACCAGCTCAACACCCCCAAAACACAAAACCAGACCGCAGCCCCCCGTCTCCCGGGTCCCGGCCCTCTTTCCATCTTTGTTCAGGATGGGAGCGGCCGCTCAGCGGCCCTCGCGCATCTGGGCGAAGCAGTTGCTGCAATAAACGGGACGATCGCTCTTCGGCTCAAACGGCACACGGGCCTCGCCGCCGCACCTGGCGCAGACAGCGGTGAAGAACTGGCGGGGCGCACGGGTGGAATTCTTCCGCGCGTCGCGGCAGGACTTGCAGCGCTGCGGCTCGTTCTGGAAGCCGTGCTCCGCGTAGAATTCCTGCTCACCGGCGGTGAACACAAATTCGTTGCCACATTCCTTGCAAACTAAGGTCTTATCTTCGAACATATTGATACCCTCTCTTTTCTGACATTTTGCGTCCTTATGGACAGAATTTATGCGGTCAGCTTTTGCTGAGAACGCCTGGGGAGAACTCATCAGGGAACACTTCCTGCGCACACGCTGAATGGCGTTGTCCACAGATTTTTGAGGGCGTCCAACCTGACTTGCGATTTCCGAATAGGAAAGGCCGTTGAGATAGAGGTCAAGCACCTTTGCTTCGAAACCGGATAACCTGCCGTAGAGGGAGGTTATCTTTTCTTCCAGCGTCTCACGGGAAATCAGTTGATCTTCCGGGTCAACCACCTGCAACGTGGAAAGCTGAACCTGCATGTCTAAAAGAGGGGTTTCGATGGGAACGGAATCGTTGAGTGGGGTGTGCTGTTTGCCCGCCGCGCTGCGCACAGCGGAAAACAGACGGTTTCTGATGCAAATTTCTGCAAAGCTCTGGAAGGGAGCGCCCCGGGTGGCATCATAGTCCCGCACGGCGTTGATGAGACCCAGCATACCTTCCTGAATCAGGTCCTCCGTGTCCCCGCCCATCAAAAACAGCGGGCGGGAAAGCCGCGTGACCATGCGCTGATACCGAAGCACCAAAACCTCCTCCGCAGCGCGATCTCCATCCTGTGCCAACGCACAAAGCGCTTCATCAGAAAGCCCGGTAAAGTCAAAAGCCATGAATACGCTCCCATGCGGTGAACAGTTAGTTTGCAGATATTTCCATAGCAATAAGTATACCAGCTTTTAAAAAGAAGTCAAGGAGAAAATGGAGGAAATTTGCAATTTTTTCTAAAAAATTTCCATAGGACGTGAAAAATGCTCATATCAAAAAGATATGAGCATTTATTATCACTTTTTGCCGTCATAATCTGCGGTTCTGTACTACACCTGACGCAAAAGGCAGCGAAAGACGGGGGAACAGGTTGCGGCCCAGAAAAAACATCGTCTTTGTGTTGAAAAACGTCTTATACGGAAGAAAAGCAGTACTTTCAGACCGCTTTATAGTGGGCGGCGTCACGTCTCTTTCCTTCTGATACGCCCATTCGGGGCGCGACGACCGGAGGCGGCCCGGGGCTCAGACGCAGGATTTCCTGCACGGCGGTATTCTTCCTGAACTGTGCGGTTCCTCACTGGTTTGCGGCGGGTTCCTGAAGGGAATGGAAGATGCGCCCCAGAATCACCACAGCGGCGATGGCCAGCACCACTTCAGCAACCAGCTGGGCGTAGGCCAGGCCGTACAGCGGCCACAGTTTGTTCAGGATAACGAGGGCGGGGATCTCCAGCACCACCTTCCGCAGGATGGCGAACACCAGCGCATTGCGCCCCATGCCGCAGGCCTGGAACACGCCCACCGCCAAAAAGTCAATGCCCAGGAAAGGCATGGCCAGCGACATACCAGTCAGGAAGACTGCACCGTAAGCCACAACGGACTCGTTCTCCATGAACAGGCCAATCAGCGGACTTCCGCCCAGGAGGCAGACGGCTGTGCCAAACACCATCAGCACCAGCGAGATGCCCCCGGCGAAGAGGACGACCTGCTTCATACGGCGATAGCCCTTGCTGGCGTAGTTGTAGCTGACCAGCGGCATGATGCCCTGGGAGACGCCCATGGCCACATACATGGGCACCATGGCGATTTTGTGGGCGATGCCCATGGCGGAGACAGCGTCCGCACCAAAGACGGCGGTGAAGTTGTTCAGCACCGTCATGCCGGTGACGTTCAGCAGATTCTGGATGGCCGCCGGAATGCCCACGTTGCAAATCTGGAGGAAAATGCGTTTGTCCCACCGCAAATCCCTGGGGGAGATGCTGACAAAGGTTTTCCCACGCCGGACAAAGAGCAGGATGAAAAAGTACAGGCAGGCCACACAGTTGGACAAAAAGGTGGCCAGCCCTGCCCCGGCCGCCCCCATGTTGAGGCCCCAGGGGAGGATGAAGATGGGGTCCAGGACAATGTTCAACAGACAGCCGCTCATGGTGCCGATGCTGGCGTTCATCGCCGCACCCTCCGAACGAACCATGTTCGCCAGAACGACGTTGAGAATGGCAGGGGCTGCGCCGCAGGTGACGGTCCAGAGCATATAGTCGGCTGTGGCGGACCAGGTTTCCGCGTCAGCGCCCAGGAGAGTCAGCAGAGGGGCTTTCAGCACCGTACAGCCCACAGAGAGCAGCAGGCTGCAAAACAGCGCACAGTAAAAACCCAGGGCGGAGGTGCGGCGGACGGTGTCGTAGTCCTTGACCCCCAGGGAACGGCTCATCAGGCTGGAACTGCCGACGCCGAAGAGGTTATTCAGTGCGTTGAAGGCCAGCAGCACCGGCGAGGCCAGGGTGACGGCCGCCGTAGCCACCGGGTCGTTGAGCATCCCTACAAAGTAAGTGTCGGCCAGGCTGTAGAGCACCATCACTAGAGAACTGGCGACTGTGGGGACGGCCATTTTTACGACGGCTCTGGGAATCGGCGTCTGTTCAAAGAGTTCTACTTTTTGCTGTTCGGTCATTGCTGCCATATCGGTCATTTCCCCTTCATTCATTTTTTATTATTATACATCGGATTGGGGAGAGTATCAAGTTCCAACAGGCAGACCGGAGCGGAAATTTGATGGCGATGGCATACCCCTGCGGAGCGCTGAAAACTTAAGGGAATCTTAAGGATTATGCATCTTGAATCTTAATGGGATTACTGCTAGAGTATTTTCTATACCGTTAGAACGTATTCCAAACTAAATTGCAATCAAGGTGCCATTTTATGAGAATTTCTGACTCTTTTCAAGGAAAAATCAGGCGAATCTCCACCTGGCTGTCCGGTCATCCGATTTCCGTTGCGCTGGTGTATGCCGAGTTCTATTTTCCCATGTTTTTTTATCTTGAGCACCGGACGGTGACGGAGTATTACGTCATTCACTGCGGGCTGGACGACGTGCTGCCCTACTGCCCGGCCTTTGTGGTGCCCTATGTCAGCTGGTTTCTGCTGATTCCAGGGATGCTGCTCTATTTTTTGAAGCGGGAGCCGGAGCGTTATTATGAGCTGTGCTGGCTGCTGTTCGGCGGTATGACGGTGAGCCTGCTGTTTTACCTGGCCTTTCCCAACTGTATCTGTCTGCGGCAGCCCATCAGCGGGGACGGCCTTTGCAATCAGTTGGTGCAGTTCATACGGATGGTGGATACGCCCACTAATGTGTGCCCGTCCATCCATGTGGCCAGCACAGTGGCGGTGATGGTGGAAGTCAGGCGTTCGGAGCGGCTGCGCCCCCGCCGCCCGGTGCGGTACGGCCTGAACCTGTTGGGGGTCAGTATCTGCCTGCCCACCGTTTTGCTGGATCAACATTCCGCAGTCGATGTTGTGTGCGGCGTTGCGCTGACCATGATTCTGAGCAATATCATGGAGCTGTGGCTCCGGCGGCGCAGCCTGCGTAACACGCACACACAGAAACCATTGCAGCGCGCGAAATGAACCGGTGGGGAACCTCCGTCCTGAGGCATTTGATGCAAGCTTTGCGCAGATGCCGACAGGGAAGGGGAGTTCCCTTTTTCCTGCCCTGCCGAATGGAGAAAAATTTGGAAAAATGGAACAGGACGCTTTTTTTCTGTCCGGCAAAGTGTTATAATGCCATCAGAATCGAAGAACCGGCCCCCAGTGTGGGCGGCAGGTTTCATTTAGGAGGCAATCCCTATGTTGAATGAAAAAATGGTAGGGCTGGGCACTGCCCGCTCCGTCATCCGCGAGCTGTTTGAATACGGTAACCAGCGGGCCGCCGTGGTGGGGCGGGAAAACGTGTTTGACTTTTCCCTGGGCAATCCCAGCGTTCCCGCGCCGGCCAGCGTCAATGAGACCATTGTGGATTTGGTGCAAACCAGCGACCCTGTCCTGCTCCACGGCTACACCAGCGCGTCGGGCGCTCAGGATGTGCGGGACGCCATTGCAGCCTCCGTCAACCGCCGCCAGGGCACCAGCTTCTCCGGGAAAAATCTGTACATGACCTGCGGCGCTGCGGCCTCCCTGACCTGCTCCCTGAACGGCCTCTGCCTTCCCGGGGACGAGGTGATCGTGATTGCGCCTTATTTCCCGGAATACCAGGTGTTCATTGAGCATACCGGAGCAAAAATGGTGCTGGTACCCGCAGACACGGAGGCGTTCCAAATTGATTTTGCGGCGCTGGAAGAGCGCATCAGCGACAAAACCAAGTGCCTCATCGTCAACTCACCCAATAACCCCTGCGGTGTGGTCTATTCGGAGGAGACGATTCAGACTTTGGCTCAGCTGCTTCGGGACAAGGAGCAGGAGTACGGCCATCCCATCTATCTGATTTCTGACGAGCCTTATCGGGAGATCGTGTTTGACGGTACGTTTGTCCCCTATCTGACCAAATATTATGATGATACGCTGGTGTGCTACTCCTATTCCAAGAGCCTGTCCCTCCCCGGTGAGCGAATCGGTTATGTGCTGGTGCCGGACGAATGTGCGGATGCCGAACGGGTCTTTGCTGCGGTCTCCGGTGCGGGTCGGGCATTGGGCTATGTCTGTGCCCCCAGTCTGCTCCAGCGGGTAGCGGCCCGCTGCTGCGAGGATACCTCCGACCTGTCCGTCTATGCCGAGAACCGCCGCCTGTTGCTGGACGGCTTCCGGGAGATGGGCATTGACTGCGTGACCCCCGGTGGCACCTTCTACGCCTTCCCCAGGACGCTGGAGCCGGATGATGTGGCTTTTGCAGAGAAAGCCAAGAGCCTGGACCTGTTGGTGGTGCCGGGGAGCGGCTACGGCTGTCCCGGCTTTGTCCGAGTTGCCTATTGCGTACCTACGGAGCAGATTCGCCGATCGCTGCCCGTGTTCCGCAAACTGGCAGAGCTTTACAGGAAATAAGATTTGATACATCTGACCCTCCGAATCAATGCGGTGGCATTGGTTCGGAGGGCTTTTCGCACTTATGGTGGCAGCCGTTGACCCACACGGCAGCGTGTAGAAAACTCCCGAAAAACGTGAAAAAACCCGTTGACAAACAGGAAAAGCTGTGGTAAATTATCATTCGTTGCGGCAGTTCGGTTCGGTGCCAAACCTTTTCCGGGATGTTTGTTGCCAGGCGGTAAAAATTTTCTGATAAAATTGAAAAAATCACTTGAGAAACCTAGAACGCTTCGTTATAATAAATAATCTGTTCACGAGGGCAAATCTCACGGGC
>JAJQET010000239.1:0-2385 GCA_021201515.1 Clostridiales bacterium
TAGGTTCCGGCCCCTCCGGTCTTACCTGCGCTGCCGACCTGGCGAAGATGGGCTATTAAGTGACGGTGTTTGAGGCGTTCCACACCGCCGGCGGCGTGCTGGTCTACGGCATTCCGGAGTTCCGTCTCCCCAAGAGCATTGTGGCTGGTGAGGTGGACAAGCTGAAGGCCCTGGGCGTCACCATCATGACCGACATGGTCATGGGCAAGGTGCTGTCCATTGACGAGCTGATGGACGACATGGGCTTTGAGGCCGTCTTTATCGGAACAGGCGCCGGCCTGCCCATGTTCATGAACATTCCCGGCGAGGGGCTGGCAGGGGTCTGCTCCGCCAACGAGTACCTGACCCGCATCAACCTGATGAAGGGCTACCTGGAGGACTACGACACCCCCGTGCTGAAGAGCCATGCGGTGGCTGTGGTGGGCGGCGGCAACGTGGCCATGGATGGCTGCCGTTGCGCCAAGCGGCTGGGGGCCGAGCACGTTTACATTGTCTACCGCCGGGGCGAGGCGGAGATGCCCGCCCGGAATGAGGAGATCGAGCACGCCAAGGAGGAGGGCATTGAGTTCCTGACCCTGTGCAACCCGGTGGAGATTCTGGGCGGCGTCAATGAGGACGGCAAGCCCACCGGCCGGGTGGCCGGGATGCGCTGCATCCGCATGGAGTTGGGCGAGCCGGACGCCTCCGGCCGCCGCCGCCCCATCGCCATCCCCGGCAGCGAGTTCGTGCTGGATGTGGACACCGTCATCATGGCACTGGGCACCTCTCCCAACCCGCTGATCCGCTCCACCACCCCCGGCCTGGAGGCCAACCGCAAGGGCTGCCTGCTGGTGGCGGAGGACGGCGTTACCACTACCCGTGAGGGCGTGTTCGCCGGCGGCGATGCCGTCACCGGCGCGGCCACGGTCATTCTGGCTATGGGCGCCGGAAAGAAGGCTGCCGCCGCCATGGACGCCTATATCAAGAGCAAGAGCGAATAACCGCATAGAAACACGCAGAGGGATTGCAGTTTGATGCAGTCCCTCTGCATTTTTTTGGAAAGGAAAAGAACCATTTTTTCTTTCCAAACCAGTGCCGGTATGGTATAATGAGAAAAAGGCTGCACAGAAGCGGCAAAGAGGAACCGTTACGAAAACCGTTGAGGGGATGAGGAAGAATGATATGGACCTGTCCGGTGTGCCATGCCGAGAACAGCAGCGGGGGGAGCTTTTGCAAGGAGTGCGGCTTTGACCGCAGCTGTGACTATGAGACGTACCCGACGCTGACTGCGCACCTTCCCGCCGGGGCGCAGCCCGTGTCCACTCTGGCCGCCGCCCGGCAGCAGAAGCTGGTGCCGGGGGCGCTGAACTGTCCTGACTGCGGCAATCTCACCTTCTACTATTCTTCCCAGCTGGGGCAGCTGATTTGTACGCGCTGCCACAGGGCGGTGCCGCTGGCTGGGAAAGCCCCCATGCACAGGGCCAGCCCTCCTGCGAAAACCCCTTCCCGCTCCCTCCGGCGCGGCGCTGTCATCGCCTGCGGGGCGGACACGATCATTGCCATCAAGGCGGACGGAACGTGTGTCGCGGCGGGGAATAACCGCTCCGGTCAGTGCAGGGTGGAAGGCTGGAGCGATTTGATCGCGGTGGCTGCCGGGGACGAACACACGGTGGGCCTCCGGTCAGACGGTACCGTTGTG
This sequence comes from Clostridiales bacterium, assembly GCA_021201515.1. Taxonomy (GTDB): domain Bacteria; phylum Bacillota; class Clostridia; order Oscillospirales; family Oscillospiraceae; genus Onthomonas. Next base: position 1,679 of record JAJQET010000239.1, read on the forward strand.
GCCGCAGGGAGCAACTGGAGCGGTCAGTGCGGGGTGAACGGCTGGGCGGGCATCACCGCGATTGCCGCCGGACGCTGGCACACGGTAGGGCTGAAAGAGGACGGCACCGTTGTGGCCGCCGGGGGCAACGGGGACGGACAGTGCGACGTGGGAGACTGGACGGGCATCCTTGCGGTGGCCGCCGGGGGCAACCATACGGTGGGGCTGCGGACTGACCACACGGTCGCCGCCGTAGGGACGAACCTCCTCTATAGGCAGTGGTACGATGTCGCGGCGGTGGCCGCCGGGGCCTGCCACACCGTGGGGCTGCGCACCAACGGAACGGTGCTCGCCGCGGGCAGCAACGGCTCCGGGCAATGTAACGTGAGGAAATGGACAGATATGATCGCGGTGGCTGCCGGAGAACATCATACGGTGGGGCTAAAATCCGACGGCACAGTGGTCGCCGTGGGAGAGAACGGCAGCGGCCAGTGCAATGTAAGGGGCTGGACCGGCGTGGTGGCGATTGCCGCCGGAGGCAATCAAACGGTGGGCCTGCGGGGGGATGGCATGTTGGCCCTTGCGGGAGGCAGTCATGACGTTCTGCGCAGCGTGAAGCAGTGGCGGGGTATTGCCGCCCCTGCCGCCGGGCCGGCCCAGCGGGTTCCGTTTTTCGGGCGTGGGAATCGAACCTGACGGCAGGCTGAGCCAGACGGAAAGGGAGTGCA
>JAJQET010000239.1:2395-5560 GCA_021201515.1 Clostridiales bacterium
GAGGATGACATGGATTTGCCCGGTCTGCCGGGCGGAAGGGGGCGACACGCAGATTTGCCCCAAATGCGGCTTTGACCGCAGCCGTGACTATGAGCGGTACGGGACGCTGACGGCGTCCCTCCCCGCCGCAGCGCGGCCTGTGTCCGCCCTGGCTGCCGCCTGGCAGCAAAAGCTGGTGCCGGGGGCGCTGCGCTGCCCCAACTGCGGCGGAGTAACGTTTTATGTTTCCACGAAGCTGCGGCAGCACATCTGCACAAATTGCCATACACCGGCAGATGTCAGCTGGGCGCCCCGGTTCAAAACGGAATCCCAGTGGTATCAGCCGGCCAGAGGAGAGGCCGGCAGGGGCTTTTATCGCGGCCCCGTGCTGGCCTGCGGCAGGCAGACGACGATTGCCATCCGGGAGGATGGGACGGTGGCGGTGGCGGGCGACGACCGGTTTGACCAGTACAGTGTGCGGGACTGGAAGAACATCATCGCGGTGACCGCCGGGGACAGCTACCTTGTGGGCCTGCGTGCCGACGGCAGCGTAACAGCGGTGGGAGAGAACGACGACGGACAGTGCAATGTGGCGGGCTGGGCCAATATCGTGGCGGTGACCGCCGGGGCCAATCACACGGCGGGGCTGCGAACCGGCGGCACCGCGGTTGCCGTGGGGCGGAATACCTTCGGGCAGTGTAACGTGGGCGGCTGGACAGAAATGGCAGCTGTGGCCGCCGGGTATCATCATACGGTGGGCCTGCGACGCGACGGTACGGTGGCCGCCACAGGGGGAGCCTGGCGTGGGCAATGTAATGTGTATAGCTGGACGAACATTGTGGCTGTGGCTGCCGGAGACATTCATACGGTGGGCCTGCGGTTCGACGGCACCGTGCTGGCCGTGGGGGACAATAAACACGGCCAATGCGAGGTGAAGGGCTGGACGGATATAGTGGCGATTGTTGCCGGGGACGACTACACGGTCGGCCTCCGGTCTGACGGCAGGGCGGTGGCTGTGGGGAACAACAGCTTCGGCCAGTGCAATGTGAACACATGGACGAACCTTGTGGCCGTGGCTGCCGGTGACAACCATACGGTGGGCCTGCGGTCCGACGGCACGGTGGTGGCCGTGGGGAACAATCAGTTCGGTCAGTGCAATGTGACAGGGTAGCAATCCCGTGTCCGATGAGAGTGTCAGCACGGCATGGGGCAGAGCTTTTACACAAAAAACAGAGGTCAGACGCATGAAAACGCCTGACCTCTGTTTGATTTTCATTCGTTCAGCGGCCTTTGTTGGCCTTGCACAGGGCGTTCCGGGCCTTCAAATCCCTGAAAATCTGCCTGCACAGATTGCCGGCACCTGCCGCATCGCCGCCACTGACGGCTGCCCCCAGGGTGGAAACCTCCCCGTAAAGCCTGTCTTCCAGCTCTCTCGTGGCCGGGCTGCTGACAAAATCACTGTAGCGTATTTCTTCCGCCAGCCGCTGCAAATCTCCAGCCAGAGCGGCATCCTCCGCCTGAGCGGCCAGGGCCGTCACCTGACCGTAGAACCAGCGCATAAAATCCGTATTGGTTTTAACCTCGGCCTCCTGCTCTTCCACATAGCCCCTGACGCTGTCGGCGCTGATCAGCCCAATCGCCGCGCCGCCGGTCAACAGAATGTACACCACCAGCGGAACCCAGAGGGGCAGCTGAGGAAAGAGAACGGAAAGGGCCACAAAAACCACGGCGCAAACCAGAAGCGCGGAGGCATACCCAAAGCCCACCTTCAAAATAGGCCAGCCGTAGAATTTGCTTTTGGCTGTCCCGGCATCCTTCAGGGCAATCCGTTCCGCAGCGGCCAGAACCAGCAGGGAGAGGACAAGAAATCCGTCCGACAGCCAGAAAACCCCCGTTTTTTGAAACGGAAGCACAAAGGCGACCAGATTGCAGACAATCAGCACGATTGCCCAGGTGAGAACGTTCTTTTGAGACAGTTTCATATAACTTCAACGCCCCTTTCCTTTTGGTGAAACGCCGGGTCACATCCGGCTCAGCACCTCGTTTACCTTTGCGTTGTACTGCTCCTGAGAGATCAGCCCACAGTCCAGCAGCTGTTTCATCTTCTGCAGGACGGCCACCGGGTCGTCGTCGGCGGGCTGTGGGGCGGCGGGCGCGGATGCCCCCGGCGCGGGAGTCCCCGGGACGGCGGCGCCCTGGAGGGCGTCCCTGGTCATGTCCACCACGCTGCCCATGGCCCCCAATGCGACGCCAAGGCCTGCAATGTCCCCAATGGCGTTTCCACCGGAGCCGCCGGTGATGCCGTTCTGCATGGCCTCCAGGCCCACCTGGCGGGCGGTCTCCTGCTGATAGCTGTAGCCCTTCATCCGCATTTCCTCCGCTTCTGCGGCGGCCTTGAGGCGGTACGCTTCCGCCTCAGCCTGCGCGCCGATGATCTGGGACTGGGCCTTTGTCTGCGCTTCGGTCAGGATGCGGTCTCTGGCGGCCACCGCTGTCGCATGGCCGACCTGCTCCCGCTTCACGTCCAGGTACTGTTTGGCGTACAGCTCTTTCATCTCCATGTACTGCCTGTGCATGGGGTCAGACGGGTCATCCTCCGGGGTGGCAAAGCGCATGATGTAAAATTCCGGCATGGTCAGGCCATATTCCGCCAGGCTCTGATTGATGATGTCCCGCAGGGCGTCCGAAAGCTCCGCCATATGCTCGTCCAGCTCCAGCACGCTGATGGACTGCTGCCGAATCACTGTGGCCAGATAGCTCTTCACCCGGTTCATCACCAGGGCGCGGAAGTATCCTGTCATATTGGTAGGGGCGGAGTGATACCGGTTCTGCTGCCCTGCCCCCTGGGGCGGTTGGAGGGACGTGCCCATGATCAGACCGGTGGTGTTGCCCACCAGCTTCAACAGGATGCGTTTGGAGTCGGTTGCCCGAATGTTAAACTCCCCGCTGGCACCAATGCCGACATGAAGCCCGGAAACGGGGTCAAACACCCGCGTCTTGGAATCTGTCCCCCATTTGATGCCCATCTGGGTGGTCAGGTTGACAAAGTAAACCTCCGCGTGGAAGGGCGTCCGCCCGGCTCCGGTGGAAAGGGGATACTGTTTCTCCAGTTCGGGCAGGCTCTTTGTCTCCAGGGGATACTGCCCGGCTGGAAATGTGTCCAGCCGGGCAGTATACCCTGGAGAC
>JAJQET010000072.1 GCA_021201515.1 Clostridiales bacterium
CCTGTACATGAACGCGCTGATGATGTTGAGCTACCCCCTGGTGTTCTGCTCCATTGTGGTGGGTATCCACGGCATCGGCAGCGTCAGCAAGACCGGTAAAATCGGCGGGCTGTCCCTGCTGTTCTTCCTGGTGACGACCGCTGTGGCCAGCGCCCTGGGGCTGGTGCTGCCCCGCATCCTGAATCTGGGCACCGGCGTCACCATTGAGATGGCGGAGAGCACCGTGGAGGCCACCCAGTTCACCAGCCTGCTGGACACGCTGGAGAACCTGATCCCCTCCAACCCCATTGTCTCCTTCGCCGACGGCAATATGCTCCAGGTGCTGGTGTTCGCCCTCATCATCGGCTTCACCATCCTGGCCGTGGGGGAGAAGGGGGAGCCGCTGATGGCTGTCATCACCTCCGTGAATGACGTCTCCCTGAAAATCATCTCCGTGGTGATGTACTTCACCCCCCTGGGCGTCCTCTGCTCCATCGCCACCGTGGTGGAGGCCAACGGCACCGACACCATCCTGTCCCTGGCCACCGTGATGATCGCCCTGTACATCACCTACTTCCTGTACGCCGTGGTGTTCTACGGCGGGCTGGTCAGGACGCTGGGCAAGTGCTCCATCCGGAAGTTCTTCTCCGCTGTGGCGCCGGCAGCGCTGAACGCCTTCGGCACCTGCTCCTCCTCCGCCACCATCCCCCTGAGCATGAAGTGCATGGAGGAGGAGCTGGACTGCCCCAATGAGATCACCTCCCTGGCCATCCCCCTGGGGGCCACAGTGAACATGGACGCCGTCTCCATCGTCATGAGCTTTATGATCACCTTCTTCGCCTCCGCCTGCGGGGTGGAGGTCAGCATCAGCATGATGGTGGTGATTCTGCTGGCCAACGTGCTGCTGAGCATCGGCACCCCCGGCGTCCCCGGCGGGGCCATCGCCTCCTTCGCCGCCCTGTCCGCCATGGCGGGCCTGCCCAGCGGCATCATGGGGGTGTACATCAGCGTCAACACCCTGGCGGACATGGGGGCCACCTGTGTCAACGTGCTGGGGGACCTGGCCTGCTGCCAGGTGCTGAGCGCTCAGCTGGGCAAGCATAAGCCCGCGGAGACAAAGTAACCTCAGACCAAAACGCGCCCGCAGGCAGCTGCCTGCGGGCGCGTTCGTCGCTTCTGTCAACTGAGCTTTCTCTTTTTCAGCTCATGGCGGTACCAGAGAAGGCCCGCCGCCAGCTCCATGGCATAGGCGATGTTCCAGATGATATTGACTACATTCTGGATGCTATCGGCCTTCGCGAAGTCCTCCTCCGTCAGCACCCGCACCGTCCATCTGTCCCCTTCACCGCTGGTCGAAACAAGCCAGACGTCGGTATTCCGCCACTCATATTCCAGCGTGGTGCCGTCCGGGCCTTCGATTTCTTCTAGGACGTCTTCCACCTCAGTGTCGCCTTCCTCCTCCTCGGCTACAGACTCTTCATAGCCCGGAACTCTTACAGTGACGTCAGACTCCACCGGCCCAACGGTGCTTTCCTCGTCCCAGACCTCATCGCTGGGGTCCGGCTCCGTCGCCATGTAGGTCTGGAAGCTCTCAAAGTCGGTAAAGACGGTGCCCTGCACCAGTTGTTCCGCCGATGCGTTCTCATTGAACATCAACTGGCCCACCAGGGTCAGCGCCATCACCAGCGCCGTGACGCCAAGGGTCTTGCCTCTCGCCTTCCACAGGTTGGTGCGGCGGGCGGCCTCCGCCTCGCTGATGTGGTAAAAGCCCCGCTTCTCCGCTGTGCGGGAAAGCACTATCGTCAGGACTCCCCACAGCACAGCTGCCAGCAGGCCGAACATCAGCCCGTAGGCCAGCCAGGTAACGCCCAGGATTCCCTGATAGGTGTCATAGGGAATGGCAATCAGGGGAACGGTCGCACCCAGCAGCACCACCGCCAGGCCCACCACGGCCTTCGCCGTGCGCAGGAGGAACCGCCGAAACTCATTCAGCGCCTCCCCCTGGAAGTCCTCCCCGTCGGTCCCGGCCTGGGCCAGGATGCAAAAGACCGCCTCGCACAAAATCGCCGCCACATAGAACAGGCAGCCCACAAAGAAGCCGACATAGGCCCGGTTAAAGCCGAAGTTCATCACCATGGCCCCCAGCAGCCCCGCCAGGCTCAGCCCTACGGACAGCATGCTCCGGGTCAGCAGCTTTGTCCTTCCGTCGGACAGGATGCGGGCAATCTGCTTCTCCGTCCTGGCGGGGGAAGGCGCAGGCCGGGCTGCCCCGGCAGGCTCCCCGGCGGGATTGCGCTCCCCTCGGAGCAGCTCGTCCGTCGTCACGCCGAACAGCTCCGCAATCACCGGGATCAGGGTCAGGTCGGGCAGGCTCTCGTCCCGCTCCCAACGGCTCACCGCCTTATCGGAGACGTTCAGTTTCTCCGCCAAATCCTTCTGGGTCATGCCGTTGGCCTTCCGGAGGACGGCAATGAATTTCCCTATCGTTTTCGCTTCCACGGTACTTCACTCCTTACGAAAGATGCTTTGTCCGGGCCCTTTGGACAAGCCTATCCTAGCAAATTCCCGCAAAAAAAGCCACCCCGCAGACCGAAAATCACTCTCGCTTTGCGAGAATTTGCGGTTTTGGGGTGGTGAAGGCGTTTATTGGGCCGTGTTCTCCCAGGCGGTCTGGGCCAGGCGGTACACCGTCTGATAGCTCTCTCCGGTGGCCCGGCACAGGGCGGCGACGCTGTCGTACTCCGGGTAGGCCCGCTCCGACCCGTCCGGCAGGGTGCAGACCTTCACCGCCACCGGGCCCAGCGCTGTCTCCGCCCGGTCCATCCGCCGGGGGAGGACCGTTCGCTCCATCTCCACCCGGCGGATGCCGATGGTGGTGGTGTGCTGAAAAATGAGGGCTTCCAGCGCTGTGCGCCGCTCCTCGGTGCAGATCACGCTCAGCAGGCAGGCCGGGCGGTTCTTCTTCATATAAATGGGCTGGTAGTACACGTCTCTGGCCCCGGCGGAGAGCAGCAGCTCCATGACGAAGCCCAGATTTTCCCCGGTGCAGTCGTCCAGATTGGTCTCCAGCTTCCAGATGGTGTCTCTGCCCTCTCCCTCGTGGGATGTCATGCCGGTTTGCTCCCTTCTGTTTCCACTTTGTTGCAGGCTGTTACTGTTTGTCATTTTTTCACAGGCTGTGAAAAACTCCGTCCGCGCAGTTCAGGAGCTGCCAGGTGATGCGAGCGGTCAGCCCCCAGATGGTCTCCCCGTCCCAGCGCCAGTACAGCGCCTCCTGCCGGAACCGGTAGCCCCTCAGGAAGTCCTGCACCTCCGGGGGCTGCTCCTCCAGCCGCTCCGGGGCCAGGGTATACGCAGCCCGGCTGGGCGGGGTGCGCAGCAGCCAGTCCAGAGGGACGGTGAAGATGCGCCCCACCTCCGCCGGGGAGGGCCTGGCCCCCTCTACCGCCGCCTGGGGCACCACCCCCACCACGGGGTACACCCGCCGCAGGGTGCTGTGTACCGTCATGGGCAGCTCCCCCAGCAGGGTCACCCGCTTCGGGGGAATGGCCAACTCCTCCCAGGTCTCCCGGAGGGCGGCCTCTGAGGGCGTCTCCGCCCCTTCGATGCCCCCGCCGGGGAAACCCCCCGGCTGGCGGCGCAGGGTGGCCGCACGCACCTCGTACAGCAGGGCATAGCCCTCCTCCGTCTCCACCAGCGGCACCAGCACCGCGGCCTCCCGGAGCCGCTCCCCCGCCGGGGCAGTCGGCCGGGCCAGCGCCCGGCGCAGCCCCTCCAGCTCGTCCTTCATACGTCCTCCTGACGCAGGGAGGGCCATCGGCCTACCACCGACAGCCCTCACCTGCGCATTGTGTTCTTTTAGCGTTTCAGACATCCTGCCGTCCGAACAGCTTCAAAATATCCTTGAAATAATCATCATCGACCTGGCTGTCGGCGGACTTTTTGACGCCTTCCCCTTCTTTGGGCTGGGCCTGCTCCTCCGGCTGCTGAGCGTTGGCATCCCCGGCCTGCCCTTCGGCGGGCTGTTCGTCTGCCTTCGGCTTCTCAGGCTCGGGAGCGGGCTCCGGCTCCTCACCCTTCTCGGCAAAGCCGGTGGCGATGACGGTGACGCGGATCTCGTCCTGCAGGTTCTCGTCGATGGTGGCGCCGAAGATGATGTTGGCCTCGGGGTTGGCGGCCTTCTGCACCAGGGAGGCGGCTTCCTCCACCTCTTCCAGGCCGATGTCCGGGTCGCCGGTGATGTTGATGATGACGCCCTTGGCCCCGTTGATGGAGGTCTCCAGCAGCGGGGAGGAGATGGCCATCTGGGCCGCATCCTTGGCCTTGCCCTCGCCTGCGGCCCGGCCAATGCCCATATGGGCCAGACCGGCGTCCTTTATAATGGTGCTGACGTCCGCAAAGTCCAGGTTGATGAAGCCCACGTTCTTCACCAGGTCGGTGATGGACTCCACCGCCTGACGGAGCACGTCGTCGGCAATGGCAAAGGCGTTCTTAAAGGTCAGCTTCTGATCGGTGGCGTAACGCAGCCGGTCGTTGGGAATGATGACCAGCGAGTCCACCTTCGTCCGCAGCTCCTCAATGCCGGCCTCCGCCGCCCGCATCCGGGGGCGGCCCTCAAAGCTGAAGGGCTTGGTCACCACGCCCACGGTAAGGATACCCAGCTCCCGGGCCACCTCGGCCACGATGGGACTGCCGCCGGTGCCGGTGCCGCCGCCCATGCCGCAGGCCACGAACACCATATCCGTCCCCTTCAGGGCATCGGTGATCTTGTCACGGCTCTCCTCGGCGGCCTTCCGGCCCACCTCAGGCTTGGCGCCGGCCCCCTGGCCGTGGGTCAGCTTTTCGCCCACCTGAATCTTGTAAGTGGCGCTGGATACGTCCAACGCCTGTTTGTCGGTGTTCACCGCGATAAAGTCCACACCCTGTGTGCCGGACTCCACCATACGGTTTACCACATTGTTGCCGCCGCCGCCGATGCCAACAACCTTAATGCTAACAACGTTTTCAGGCTCTTGTTCAAATCCAAAGGACATATCCAACTTCCTCCTATGTACAGTTCCTGCAAGGTCTGCCCCAGACCATACTACGCTTCTTTTATTTTAAACGCAAAGCGTGTGGAGGTCAAGGCATTTTTTGATTTTTTTCGTTCACTCACATTTTTATTTTTTCGTCCCGTCAATTCTTCGTCAATCGGGGGTTTCCGTCGGAAAAGGTCATATCCAGGGTGCCGGTGTCCCCGTCCTCCCAGTTGGCGTCCACATAATTCTCCAGCACGCCCAAAATCAGCTTCGCCTTGTAGTCATAGTCCTCATCCTGTAACAGCAGGATGGTCAGGCGGTTCTGGTAGTTGACAACAATCTCGCTCTCCCCGCTGAGGTCGATGGAGACCACGTCCTCCAGCAGCCCCCGGTTCTGGAAGGAGGGCAGCAGGTTCAGCAGGCTTTCCAGCATCAGGCTCTGGCTCCGCTCTCCGTCTCCCTCCACGGAGATGACGCTCCCCGTCTCCGGCGTGGCCAGGGTCAGGCCGATGATGTAGGGGTAGCCC
>JAJQET010000295.1 GCA_021201515.1 Clostridiales bacterium
GTCGGTGACCATATAGGGGGTGATATAGCCCCGGTCGAACTGCATGCCTTCCACGACCTCGGAGTAGGTCTCGGCGGTCTTGGACTCCTCCACGGTGATGACGCCGTCAGCGGACACCTTGCTCATGGCCTCGGCGATCAGGTTGCCGATGGTCTCGTCGCCGGAGGAGACGGTGCCCACCCGTGCAATGTCCTCAGTGCCGGAGACGGGCTGGCTGTTGGCCTTGATGGCGTTCACAGCCGTCTCGGTGGCCTTGGCGATGCCCTTCTTCATGACCATGGGGTTGGCACCGGCGGCCAGGTTCTTCATGCCCTCGCTGGTGATGGCCTGGGCCAGCAGGGTGGCGGTGGTGGTGCCGTCGCCGGCCACGTCATTGGTCTTGGTGGCGACCTCCTTCACCAGGGCGGCCCCGGCGTTCTCCATGGGGTCCTCCAGCTCGATCTCCTTGGCGATGGTGACGCCGTCATTGGTGATGAGGGGAGAGCCGTACTTCTTACCCAGGATGACGTTGCGGCCCTTGGGGCCCATGGTGATTTTCACGGTGTTGGCCAGCTGATCGACGCCGGACTGAAGAGAACGGCGGGCGTCCTCGCTGTAATTGATGATTTTAGCCATAATGCAATACCTCCAAAATTTGCGCTGTGCTGCGCGTCAGCCTTCCGAAGAGAAGGGCGTGTGTCAATCCTCTACGATGGCCAGAATGTCGCCCTGGCGGACGATGTTCAGCTCTTCGCCGTCAATCTTGACCTGGGTGCCGGTGTACTTGCCGGTGATGACCCTGTCGCCCACCTTGACGGTCATGACGACCTCCTTGCCGTCCACCATGCCGCCGGGGCCGACGGCGATGACTTCGGCGATTTCGGGCTTCTCCTTGGCAGAGCCGGTGAGGATGATGCCGCCCTTGGTGGTCTCTTCGGCTTCCACCGTTTTCAGAACCACGCGGTCAGTTAAGGGATTGAGTTTCATGGTTGGTTCCTCCTTATGAAAAGTTAAGAGTTGACAATGGTTGGGTTTTAGCACTCTTTAAACCTGAGTGCCAGAACTGTTATTATAATAAATCAGACGCGCCATTTTTGCAAGTGGTCAAATTTGAATTTTTTGTGAAAAAACGGAAACGAAACTGTGAAGTATGGCAAAATCTCCATTTTTCTAATGAATACGCCGAAATCCTCCTATTTTCTCCTGTTTTCCGGAAAATGAGAAGATTTTTCTGGCAGTGGGCAGGCCGCCGCTGAAAAAATCCGGGGGGCTGTTTTAGCAGACAGGGTTGTGGAAAACAAATTCTCCCATGCCGCCGCCCCGCCGCACCCCATTTTTCGGCCAGAGAAAGTATATGCCCCGCCGGGAGAAATCATGCGGCGGGGCAGAAAAAGAGGCAGCCCCACAATGCCTTGTCGTGGGGCAGCCCCGGTATTCCGGCGCGACGCCAGGGATTACCCCTTCCTGGCCCTGGCAGCTCCGCTGCCGGTGCCCTGGGGGTCCAGGGTCAGCCGGATGCCCTCCGGCGTGGTGTAGCTGGTGTCGTCGGGGACGGCGGCCTGCTCCCCTTCGGGGGCGGCGGGCGCTTTGGGCATCTGGTCGGCGGAGGACAGCCCGTCCTGGCTGAGCATATTCTCCAGTACAGAGATGTCGGAGGTGATGTCCAGCATATCGTTTTCAAAGAGCTTATCCAGCTGTAACTCAAAGCCCTCCACCACCTTGTCCATCATGCCCTCGATGCGCTTTTTGGTGGTGGTGATGTTTTCGCCCTGAATCTGCTGCCGCTCCAGCTCGGCATAGGTGTTCAGCACCTTCAGGGTGGTGGGCAGGTAGTAGCTCAGAAACTTCCGCAGCTCGGCGGCCTTGGCCGGGTGCTTTTCCTGATACTCCAGAATGTGACCGGTGATTTCCTCAATGCGGTCAATTTTCCGGCTCATCTCCGGGTCCCGGATGGCGGCGTTGACGGCGCGAATCTGACCCAGAAGGCTTTTGTCCTCTTCCACGGTCAGCTCCTGCTCCTCCGCCTTTTTGGCCAGGTCCTCCTTTGGCGGGGCGGAGACGGGCCTGCCGTCCATCACCAGCTCGCCGGTGGCGGCGTTCAGGTAGGCCCGGTAGCCCAGGTAGCCCGCGTCGATCATGGTTTGCAGCATATCGCACACCCTGTCATAGGGGCAACCCATGGCGTCGGACAGGGTACGGACGCTGATGACGTCCGCATCCCCGATCAGGTTCAGCAGCTTCCGGAACTGCTTTGCCTGCTTCGACTTGGACCGCCCCCACAGCAGCAGCCCGGCGCCCAGGGCGGTGAGCATGATGAGGGGCAGACCGTCTGTCACGGCATCGCCCAGGCCGAAGTCGTAGAGCTCCTGCACAAAGTTGGTGACAGCGGAAAATCCAAACACGGCGGTCATGATCGTCCCGGCGACGGTGAACCCCCTGCCGTCCTTGATTTTGGGGAAGGGACTGACGGATTTGGATTTCTCCGCCTTTTTGGGGGCTTTGGTCTGCTTTTTCTGCTGTTTTTCCTGCTGCTTTTTCAGGCTCTGTTCCACCCTGTCAAAGGCTTCCTCCACTTTTTTCTCCGCGCCGGCGAACCTGGCTTCCCAGTCCCCGCCGGATTGGGCGGTGGAGGTGGGCTGGCCGTCCTTATAGGTATAGCTGTAGGTGGCGTTGGGGTCGTCGTAGCGGATGTCCTCCGTCTGCTGCCCATCCTCGTAGCGCACCCAGCGCTGGGTCTCCCGGTCCCAGTACAGGTCCTGCCGGACGCTTTCGGAACCGAACACGCTGCGCTTCCAGCTGTCGCTTTTGTTTTTGGTGCTGGAGGATTCATGGAGAATCTTCCACAGCAGCAGTAAAAAACCGGGCCAGCCGGCAAAGACGAAGCCGATGATAATGGCGGGCCAACTGGTCAGTATTTCACGGAGCTTGTCAAAATCAGACATAGTGCGTTCCTCCCGGAGGCAGACAAAATTCCATACTCTCCTTATAGTATACTATAAAATCCCGGGTCTGCAAGTGGTTTGTTTGTGCAAAAGATGAAAATTTCCTGAAATTTTCTCAGGGGGAGAGCGGAGCGCTTGCATCTAAAAGCGGAATGTGGTACACTGATTCATGTTAAATTGCGATAATTCAGTATGGAATGACAAGGAACGAATGATATGGAAATCAATGGTATAGAGAAAACCGAAACGGTGCGCTATGAGGAGCTGCACCTGTCCGACGAGGTGATGCAGGCCCTGGGCAAGAAGGGGTTTGAAGTGGCTACCCCCATCCAGGCTGGGTGCGTCCCCTTCCTGATGGACTGGCAGGACATCGTGGCCAAGGCCCCCACCGGCACCGGCAAGACCTTCGCCTTCGGCATCCCTGTGGTGGAGCATACCGACCCGGCCCAGACTGCCGTCACTACCCTGATTCTGGCCCCCACCCGGGAGCTGGCGTTGCAGATTCGGGACGACCTGCGGGAGCTGTCCGCCTTCAAGCCGGGCATCCGGGTCACCTGCCTCTACGGCGGACAGCCCATCGAGAAGCAGCTCAAGCAGCTGAAGGAGAAGCCCCAAATCGTGGTGGCCACCCCCGGCCGTCTGATGGACTGCAAGAAGCGGAAGGCCGTCCGGCTGGACAAGGTGGAGACGGTGATCCTGGACGAGGCAGACCGTATGCTGGACATGGGCTTCATCGAGGACGTGACCAAAATTCTGGACATGATGCCCCAGCGGCGGAACCTGGGCCTGTTCAGCGCCACCATCAGCCGGGAGGTTATGGACATCTCCTGGGTGTACCAGCGGGACCCGGCGGAGGTGACGGTGCGGCCTGTGGCCCAGGACCGGCCCGACATTCAACAGTACCGGGTGAAGCTCAACAGCCGGGAGGAGAAGCTGCCCACCATGGCGGCCCTGCTGGAGGGCGGCAATTACGAGCGGGGCATCGCCTTCTGCAACACCAAGAACATGGCCGACCGGCTGGCGGCCATGGCGAAGATGCAGGGCATCGACGCGGAGGCCATCCACGGCAACATCCAGCAGAAGCAGCGGGAAAAGACCCTGCAAAAATTCCGGGACGGCAAGCTCCGCCTGCTGGTGGCCACCGACGTGGCCGCCCGGGGGCTGGACATTGACGATGTGGACGTTGTGTTCAACTACGACGTGCCCGATGAGCAGGAGTACTATATCCACCGCATCGGCCGCACCGGCCGGGCCAGAAAGCACGGCGTCAGCTACACCTTCGTCAGCACCATCACCGACGCAGTGAAGATGGATCAGATTCAGAAGAACCAGCGGTTCGAGATTCAAAACCTGGAATTTGACGAGGACGGCTGCCTGAACCTGGTGGACTGATCGGGCAAAATTTTTTCACGAAAACGGTTGACAAACCGGAAACGCTGCGTTATAATAAATCCCGTCCTGTGGGAACGATAGCTAGTTCTCCATGGCGGAATAGCTCAGTTGGCTAGAGCACGCGGTTCATACCCGCGGTGTCACCGGTTCGAATCCAGTTTCCGCTACCACTTCTCCTGAATGCGACCGGTGTTCAGGAGAAGTATCCCCCAGGACCGACTCAATTATGGCCCGTTGGTCAAGTGGTTAAGACACGGCCCTTTCACGGCTGTAACATGGGTTCGAGTCCCGTACGGGTCACCACTGTGGAGGCTTAGCTCAGCTGGTTAGAGCGCCTGCTTCACACGCAGGAGGTCACTGGTTCGAGTCCAGTAGTCTCCACCAAACCCCCAAAGCTTCGGCTTTGGGGGTTCTTTTTTGTCTTTTACCCCGGTTTGTCCTCCCGGATTTTTACACCTGTGTCCGGTTTTTGTTTCCCGTTCCCTACGTTGCCGCCATTCTCCTCCCGCAGAAGGGGCAGTACCTGCGGCGCGTAAATCAGCAGGGCGATCAGACTGGGCCAGGCCATCAGGCCGTTGCATATGTCGGAGAATTGCCACACCGCCTCCAGCCGGGCCACGCTGCCTGCCACGATGCAGGCCAGGAACAGAAGGCGATACCGCTTCTCCCACCGCTCCGACAGCAGGTACCGCACCCCGCAGCACCCGTACCAGCACCAGCCCAGCAGCGTGGAGAAGGCGAACACCGCCAGACACAGGGCCACAAATCCCTGCCCCGCCTGGCCCAGCCCCTCCGTGAAGGCGGCCACGGACAGGGCCGCTCCGGTCAGCGCCGCGCCGCTCCGGTAGGCGTCGGAGGTCAGCACCGCCAGGGCCGTGATGGTGCAGATGACGAAGGTGGACAGGAACACCTCCAGAATCCCCCAGTACCCCTCCCGCACCGGGTCGGTATTGGCAGAGGAGCAGTGTACCAGCGCCGTGGAGCCCAGCCCCGCCTCGTTGGTGCAGACCCCACGGGCCACCCCCCAGCGCACCGCACTGCCCATCAGCCCGCCTTGGGCCGCCTCCGGCGTCAGGGCGGAGCGGACAATCAGCAGCAGGGCCTCCGGAATTTCCCGTCTGGCGTGAAACAGGGTGACGCAGCCCCCTGCCAGGAACAGCACCGCCATCACCGGCACCAGCTTCTCACAGAGGCGGCCCACCCC
>JAJQET010000030.1 GCA_021201515.1 Clostridiales bacterium
GCGGCCCGACCTGGCGGGGAAGAAGGTGCTGCTGTACCTGCCCACCTTCCGGGACGGGCTGGAGGATGGGGTGGACGCCCTGGTGCGGGCCGCCGCCGGAGATACGGAGGTGGCCCTCCTGGTGAAGTCCCACCCCCTGTCCAACCTTCAACTGCCGGAGGAGATGAAAACCCCGTCTGGCTGGGGCACCTATGACCTGATGAAGGTGTGCGACAGCGTCATCACCGACTATTCCGCCTCCTCCCTGGAGGCCAGCCTGCTGGACAAGGAGATTTATTTCTACCTCTTTGACCATGACAGCTATCTGGAGAATCAGGGTCTGAACGTAGACCCCCTCTATGAGCTGTCGGACGCCTGCTCCGTCACGGCAGAGGGGGTCCTGGCACTGGCAAAGGGAGACAGCTATCCCTGGGAGGCCCTCCGGCGCTTCCGGGAAAAGTACATTGAGACGGCGTGGGACAACAACACCAGGCACGTGACGGCCTTGCTTCTGGAGCAGATTCCCGCATCGCTGCGGCAGACGCCGGCGGGCGTGTAGAAGAAGCAGGAGCGTGATAAAGCGGTGAAAAAGAGCGTCAGAGGGGCCTTGCAGCAGGCGTACCGCCAGGTGACGGGCCGGTTCCCGGCCACACGGCGGCTGCTGCGGGCCGCAGTGTTTCAGGGGACGAAGCTGACCTATCGCCTGCGGACGGCCGGGGCAAAGACCAACCCGAAGCAGGCGGTGTTCTGCACCTTCTCCGGCCAGAGCTATTCGGACAGCCCCAAGGCCATCTATGAGCGGATGCGCACCGACCCCCGGTTTCAGGACTGGGAATTTATCTGGGTGTTCAAGGGCGCGGAGCGGTACCGGGGGGAATACGGCGCGTCCGTGGGTTTCCCGGCGGAGGACAGGCGCACCAGGGTGGTGGAATACTTCACCCCGGCCTACGAAGCCGCCCTGGGGACGGCGAAATACTGGGTGTTCAACTACCGGGTGAACGAGTATGTCTATCCACGGGCCGACCAGGTCTACATCGAGTGCTGGCATGGCACGCCCTTGAAGCGGCTGGGCCATGACCTCTCTCTGGGGGGGAACGTGTACAACTCTCTGGAGGAGGTCTTTCGGAAGTTCGATTTGGACCGGGAGAAGATGACCTATCTCCTGTCCCCCTCCCCCTTCGCCTCGGAGAAGTTCTCCTCCGCCTGGGATTTGCAGACGCACCACCGGGAGTCCGCCCTGTTGGAGGTGGGCTATCCCAGAAACGACTTCCTGGTGAACGCCACCCCACAGGACGTGGCTGTCATTAAGACAAAACTGGGACTGGACAGGCTGGGGGGCAAAAAAGTGATCCTCTACGCCCCCACCTGGCGGGACAACCAGCGCAGCACAGAGGAGGGCGGCTTCACCTACGAGCTGGGGCTGGACTTTCAGAAGCTGCGGCAGGCACTGGGGGAGGAGTACGTCATCCTGTTCCGGGCCCACTATCTGGTGGCCAATCAGTTTGACTTCGCCAGCTTTGCTGGCTTTGTCTGCGACGTCTCCGGTTATCCGGACATCAACCATCTGTATCTGGCGGCGGACCTGCTGATCACCGACTACTCCTCCGTGTTCTTTGACTACGCCATCCTCCACAAGCCCATGCTGTTTTATATGTACGACCTGGCGGCCTACCGGGACGAGATTCGGGGCTTCTACATGGGTCTGGAGGAGCTGCCCGGCCCCATTGTGGAGCGGGAGGAGGATTTGGTGCCCGCCATCCGGGAGACCATGGCCACCGCCGCCTACGATGAGAAATACCGCGCCTTCTGCGCCAAATTCGCCCCGCTGGAGGACGGCCACGCCGCTGAGCGGGTCATCGACGCCCTGTTGGCGGCAGGGGAACGGGAGGGAAACAGGGAGGAACAGCCATGAGCGGACTGAAAAACACCCTCTACGATTTGGTGGAGCGCTGGACGCCGGTGCGCCGGGCGGCCCGGGACGCTGTGACGGCCCTGCGCCGCCTCCAATTCCGGCAGCAGACCCGGAACTGCGTGACGCGGGAGGATTTGGTGCTGTTTTGCACCTTCGGCGGGAAGGGCTACTCGGACAGCCCAAGGGCGGTGTATCAGGCCATGCTGGCCGACCAACGGTATGACGGCTACCGCTTTGTCTGGGCCTTTCAGCAGCCGGAGCGGTTCCCACAGGTGGCGGCCATGCCCCGGACGGAGGTGGTGGCCTACGGCAGCCAGGCATACAACCGGAAGATGGCGGAGGCCAAATACTGGGTGCTGAACTTCCGGGTGGCGGACCACATCTGGCCGAAGGAGGGGCAGGTGTACGTCCAGTGCTGGCACGGCACGCCCCTGAAACGGCTGGGCTACGACATCCGGGAGGAGAGCAACGCCAACAGCATGAACAGCCTGGCGGAGATTCGCCAGAAGTACGACCTGGACGCCGCCAAGCTGACCTGGCTCCTGTCCCCGTCCCCCTTCGCCACGGAGGTATTCACCTCCGCCTGGAATCTGAAGGCCAGAGGCCGGGAAGGGGCGATTCTGGAGCTGGGTTATCCCCGGAACGACTTTTTGAAAAACTGCACCCCGGCGGAGCTGGACGCCATCCGCAGCCGTCTGGGGCTGACGGAGGAGGCACTTCACGGGCGGAAGGTGCTGCTCTACGCCCCTACCTTCCGGGACAACCAGCATCAGGGCGGCGGCTACCGCTACACCCCTCAGGTAGATTTCCAGCGGCTGCGGGAGGCGCTGGGGGAGGACTATGTGCTGCTCTTCCGCGCCCACTACCTGGTGGCCGGCGCCTTTGACTTCTCGGCGTATGGCGGCTTCATCCGCAACGTGTCGGACTATCCCGACATCAACGACCTGTACCTGGTGGCGGATGCGCTGATCACCGACTACTCCTCCGTGTTCTTTGACTACGCCATCCTGGGCCGTCCGGAGATCTTCTATATGTACGACCTGGAGGACTACCGGGACACTATACGGGGCTTCTACCTGGGCCTGGCGGAGCTGCCCGGCCCCATTGTGCAGACGGAGGAGGCGCTGATCGCCGCCATCCGCAACGCCTGGACGGACCGCAGCTATGACGAGCGGTATGCCCGCTTCACCCGCCGGTTCAACCCCCTGGAGGACGGGCAGGCGGCGCAGCGGCTGGCCCAGGCGGTGTTTCCCACGGAAACCGGGGGCGAAACGGGCTGACGGCTGGGCAAAACTGCCAAAGCAGGGGTAAAAATCCGTCCTTTTCCCTGAAAAGAGACGAAATTTATACTGCGGAAAGAAATCCCTTGCATTGCGGCGGGGTTTGTGCTAGAATAGGATTGTTAAGGTAGCGTCAATGATAAGAGTGGAGTTTCGGCTCCGCTCTTTCTTTTGAGATTTTTCCGCAGGCAGCGGGGTTCTCCGGTGTCCGCCTGCGGCGGCGAAGGGTAGGATACGATGAAAAAAGTGACGGAACTGACCGCGGAGCTGGCGGCCCCTTTTATCGAGGCGGCAGGCTGCACCCTGTGGGACGTGGAATATGTCCGGGAGGGGGGCACCTGGTACCTGCGGGTGTATATCGACTGCGAGGGCGGTGTGAACATCGACCAGTGCGAGCAGGTACACCGGCCCCTGGGGGACGCCCTGGATGAGGCGGACCCCATCGAGGGAAGCTATATTCTGGAGGTCTGCTCCGCCGGATGCGACCGGGCGCTGAAAAAGCCGGAGCACTTTGCCGCCTGCATGGGGCAGGAGGTGGAGGTGCGCCTCTATCGCCCCCTGAACGGCAGTAAGGAGTACCGGGGCACCCTGACCGGGTACGACCAGGGGGACGTGACCATCGAGACCCCTGAGGGCGAGGCGGTGCGCTTTGCCAAAAAGGAGCTGGCGCTGGTGCGCCTTTACGTTGACTTTTAAATAGACCGAATGAGATAGGAGTGTAGCTGTGACATGGCAAAACGTGCAGTAAAAAAGGGCCCCACGCCGGAAGAGGACGCAAAGGAGTTCTTTGCGGCGCTGGATCAGATCGAAGAGGAGCGGGGCATCCCCAAGTCCTATATGCTGGAGAAAATCGAGCAGGCCCTGCTCACCGCTTATAAACATGACCACGACAAGATTACAGATAACGTCTCCGTGATTTTCAACGAGGAAAAGGCGGACATCCGCATGGTGGTGCGCCGGGACGTGGTGGAGGAAGTGGACAATCCGGACACCGAAATTTCCCTGGAGGACGCCCGCCAGCGTCTGCCTGGCGTCCAGCTGGGGGACGTGGTGAAGAAGGAGATCAAAATCAAGAACTTTGGCCGGGTGGCGGCCCAGACCGCCCGCCAGGTCATCGTCCAGGGCATCCGGGAGGCGGAGCGGAACATGGTCTTTGACGCCTTTAACGAAAAGGCGAAGGAAATGCTCTCCGGCACCGTGTCCCGCACCGACCCCCGCACCGGGGCGCTGTATGTGAGGCTGACGGCGGGAAAGGAAAAGACCGACGCCCTGCTGTCCGCCAGCGAGCAGGTCAAGGGCGAGTATTACACCGAGGGCGACCGCATCCGCGTCTATGTGGTGGAGGTGCGCCGCACCACCCGGGGCACCCAGGTGGTGATCTCCCGCACCCATGCGGGGCTGGTGAAGCGGCTCTTTGAGCTGGAGGTGCCGGAAATCTTCGACGGTGTGGTGGAGATCAAATCCATCGCCAGGGAGGCCGGCAGCCGCACCAAGATGGCCGTCTGGTCCAATGACCCGGAGGTGGACCCCATCGGCGCCTGCGTGGGTACCCGTGGCGCCCGTGTCAGCGCCATTGTGGAGGAGCTTCACGGCGAAAAGGTAGACATCATCAAGTACAGCGAGGATATGAGCACCTACATCGCCGCGGCCCTGGCCCCCGCGTCGGTGCTCAGCGTGACCATGGTGGAGGAGAAGAGCTACCGGGTGGTGGTACCCGATGACCAGCTGAGCCTTGCCATCGGCAAGGAGGGCCAGAACGCCCGCCTGGCCGCCCGGCTCACCGGCTGTAAAATCGACATTAAGAGCCTCTCCGCCGCCCAGGAGGAGGACGCCCAGGCCGACGCCCTGCCGGAGGAGACGCTGACCGAGGACGAGGCGGAGGCCCTGCTGGCCGATGAGGCCGAGGCCACCGCAGAACAGGGTGACGACCTGTTTGTTGAGGAATAACGCGCAGCCTGCTGCGCCCAACGGGAGGAGGGAAGCCTCATGCCAAAAAAAATCCCCATGCGGCAATGTGTCGGCTGCAGGGAGATGAAGCCCAAGCGGGAGCTGATTCGGGTGGTGAAAAGCCCGGAGGGGGAGCTGTCCCTGGATTTCCGGGGCAAGAAGCCCGGACGGGGCGCTTACGTCTGCCCCAACCCGGCCTGCCTGAAAAAGGCGAAAAAGTCCAACGCACTGGGCCGCGCCTTTGAGGGGGCCATCCCCGCCGAGGTCTATGACGCGCTGGAAGCGCAGATGGCCCAGAGGGACGGGGATGGATAGCCGGTTTCTGTCCCTGTTGGGGC
>JAJQET010000234.1 GCA_021201515.1 Clostridiales bacterium
ATGGCGTTGTCATAGGCCCGGTTCAGGTTGCTGATGATGGAGTTGGGGTTCTCCTGGTCGACGGCTTACCGGGCGATAAAATCGGCTCAGTCGGTGTAGATGTTGGGAATGTCCAGCGAGGCGCAGAAGGCGGCATGGTCGCCCCCCACCTGCTCGATGAGCTGGTCAAAGCTCCTGGCAAACAGCTTGAGGATGGTGTACACCCGCTCGGAATACCGACCCAGCCAGTAGAGCCGGTCCGCGTTTACGACTGACTTAATACCCATGTGTCTTTAAAACCTCCGCCTTGTGATGAATTGACGATGAAGGAATCCGGATTCCGGGAGAAGCGGGTCAGCCCGCTCTTCCAGACCACCGGCTCCTCGCTGGTCAGGACGAATGCCCGCAGGTCGGCCTTCCGCTCCACGATTTCGCTGCCCTCCTGAATGGGGATGTCGCAGAAGTCGATGACCTCCTGGGCGATGAACCGCCTTGGCTCCGCTTTCAGCAGCGCGATGAAGTCCGCCTTCTGCTGAGCGGTCATCTTGCTGCCGAAGACCACGCCGTAGCCGCCCGCCTCCGCCACATCTTTCAGCACCAGGGTGTCGAAATGCTCCAGCACATACTGCATATCCTCCTGATAGAAGGGCAGATAGGTGGGGGCGTTGTGGAGGATAGGCTCCTCCCCCAGGTAGTATTTGATCATGCGGGGGACGAAGTAGTAGATGCCCTTATCGTCCCCGATGCCGTTGCCGGGGGTGTTCAGCAGGGCCACGTTCCCCTTCCGGTACACATCGAAGATGTGGGGGACGCCGATGACGGACTCCGGGTTGAAGGTCATGGGGTCCATGTACTCGTCGGAGATGCGGCGGTAGACCGCGCCGACCCGCTCCCGCCGTCCGGCGTAGCCCTTAAAATAGAGATAGTCGCCGTCCACCTGCAGGTCATTGTAGCCCACCAGGGGCACCCCCATCCGCTCCGCCAGGAAGGAATGCTCAAAGTAGGCTGCGTTGTAGCGGCCCGGCGTCAGCACCACGCTGAGGCCCCCGACGTTCACATAGTCCATGGCGTGTTTTAAGAGGTCGGCATAGTTCCGGTTGTCCTCAATGGGGTTATCGTGGAAGGTGCGTGGGCTGGAGCGGCGGCACAACTCCCGGGCGATCATGGGATAGGACGCGCCGGAGGGCACCCGCAGGTTGTCCTCCAGGATGTACCACTCCCCGTCCTTGCCCAGCACCAGGTCGATGCCGGAGACGTGAGAAAAGACCTCCTTCGGCGGCACCACCCCCTCACAGGGCACCAGATAACCGCTGGAGGCGTAGATAAATTCTTCGGGCACCACCCTGTCCCGGACAATTTTCTTGTCATTGTAAATGTCCAGCAGGAACAGGTTCAGCGCCTTGACCCGCTGCTTCAATCCCCGCTCCAGATAGTCAAACTCCTCTTTTGTGATGACGCGGGGGATGGCGTCAAAGGGAAAGAGCTGCTCTTTAAAGGTGCCGTTTTTGTAGATGCCGAACTTCACGCCGTACCTGGCCAGAAGCTCGTTCACCGTGTCCCGCTTGTCCAGCAAATCATAGTTCTTCACGCGCTCTCACTACTTTCTCTCCTGCCCGACTGTTCGGGTGAGCTGCAAAAAATGAAACAAGGGTGCCCTGCACTTGCAAAACACCCTTGTTTTCTCTAGGATAACAGACGGAGGAAAAAAAGTCAACCAGGATTCTGCCCAATTTCACCCTGACCGGGCAAAAAAGTTTCGACGGCAGGGCAGAATGCGTTACACCAGCCCCTCCATCTCGTCCAGCAGGCCGTCAAACACGGCGATGGCCGCTTCCAGCGGCTCCGGCGTGGACATATCCACCCCGGCCCCCTTCAGCAGCTCAATGGGGGTCTTGGAGCAGCCGCCTTTCAGGAAGCCCAGATAGGCCTCCACCGCCTCCTCGCCGCCGTGGAGAATCTTCTGGGACAGGGCCACCGCGGCGGCGAAGCCGGTGGCGTACTGATACAGGTAGAAATTGTAATAAAAATGGGGGATACGGGACCACTCCAGGGCAATCTTATCATCGCTCTCCAATGCAGGGCCGAAGTACTTATCCTGCAAACCGCGATAGATGGCGCAGCAGGCCTCCGCCGTGACCCCCTGACCGGACCAGGTCAGCTCGTTGACCCGCAGCTCAAACTCGGCCAGCTGGGTCTGGCGGAAGAAGGTGGTGCGGAACTGCTCCAGATAGTAATTGATGAGGTAGGCCCGCTGCCGGCGGTCGGTGGTCTTGCCCAGCAGGTACTGCATCAGCAGGCATTCGTTGCAGGTGGAGGCCACCTCCGCCACAAAGATTTTATAACGCTTGTACACCTGGGGCTGGTTCTCGTTGGACAGCCAGGTGTGCATGGCGTGGCCCATCTCGTGAATCAGGGTGAACACGTCCATCAGCTTGTCCTGATAGTTCAGCAGGATATAGGGGTGTACGTTGGGCCCGGCGCAGTAGCCGCCGGAGCGCTTGCCCGCGTTCTCGTACACGTCGATCCAGCCGCCCTCCAAGCCCTGCCGCACCACGGAGAGGTAGTCCTCCCCCAGGGGTTTCAGCGCCTCCAGCACCAGGGCTTTGGCATCCTCAAAGGGGGTGTCCATGGTCACGTCACCCACGATGGGGGTGTACATGTCGTAGGGGTGCAGGGTCTCCACCCCCAGCAGCTTCTTCCGCAGGGCCACATACCGGTGGAGGGAGGGCAAATGCTGCTCCACGGTGGAGAGCAGGTTGTGATAAATCTCCTCCGGCACCTCCGTCTCCGCCACGGCTGCGGCCAGAGAGGAGGGGTACTTCCGGGCTTTGGCGAAGAACCACAGCTGCTTCGTCTGTGCCCCCAGGGTTGCGGCCAGGGTATTGCGGAACTGGCCGTAGGAGGCGTAAAGGGTCTCATAGGTGTTTTTGCGGAGGGTGCGGTCCTTGGACTCGATATATTTCCCATAGGTGCCTTGGGACAGGGGACGCAGCTTCCCCTCCCCGTCCTCCACGTCGGGGAAGGTCAGGTCGGCGTCGTTGAACATGGAAAAGATGTCGTCCGGCCCGCCGGACAGGTCTCCGGCGGCGGCCAGCAGCTTTTCCTCCGCCGGGGAGAGGGTATGCTCCCGTCTGCTGCGGATAACCTCCAGGTGGCGGCGGTACAGGGCCAGCCCCTCCACCGTCTCATACCAGTCCGACAGCGTCGTTTCCGGAATGGCCAGCAGCTCCCCCGTCTCAAAGGCCCCGGCGGTGGACAGCTCCAGCAGCACGCTCCTGGCCTGGGCGTTCATGGCCTGGTATTTGGCCACCCGGGTGTCGCTGTCCCCCCGGAGCATGGCGTATTCCATCACGTCGGTGACCTGGGCGCTGATGGCGTCGTCCAGCCGGAGGTAGGCCAGCAGGGTTTCCCCGCTCTCCCCCAGCCTTCCCTCATAGCTCCGCACTTGGGGAATGCAGGCCCTAAGCCGCTCCAGCGCCTCCTGCCAGGCCTCGTCCGTGGGATAAATGTGTTCCAGCTTCCACAGGTAGCGTGCATCCTGCTCGCTGCGTTCTTTCACTGCCATAATCCTGCTTCCTTTCGTTTTGTAATTGTATCTTCCGGGGGTTCGCGGGCGCTGACGCCATCGGCCCGGAAAAGGCCGGCCTCTGCGCTGCCGCAGAGGCCAGACCCACAGGGAGATGTGATTTACTTGCGCCGCCATCCCGGCCCCGGTTCCTCAGCGGTTCTTTTTGCCGTGAATGGACTTCATCCGCAGGTCGTTGGACAAAATGCTCTTGCGCAGGCGGAGGAAGTGGGGGGTCACCTCCAGCAGCTCATCGTCCGCCAGGAACTCCAGGCACTGCTCCAGGCTCATCTGTCTGGGGGGAATCAGGTGCAATGCATCGTCCGACCCGGCGGCCCGGGTGTTGGTCAGCTGCTTCTTCTTGCAGACGTTGATGGTGATGTCCTCATCCTTGGGGTTCATGCCGATGATCATGCCCTCGTACACGTCCACGCCGGCCCCGATGAACAGGACGCCCCGCTGCTGGGCGTTGTACAGGCCGTAGGTGATGCTGACGCCGGTTTCGGAGGCCACCAGCGAGCCGGTGTTCCGGCGCTCCAGGTCCCCGGCGTAGGGCTGGTAGGAGTCAAAGACGGAGGCCATGATGCCCTCGCCCTTGGTGGCGGTCAGGAACTCGTTGCGGTAGCCAAAAAGGCCACGGGAGGGCACCAGGAACTCAATCTTCATCCGGTCGCCCACCGGGCTCATGTCCAGCATGGTGCCCTTGCGCTGACCCAGCTGCTCAATGACGGTGCCCATATAGTCGGCGGGCACGTCGATGACGACCCGCTCCACCGGCTCACACCGGACGCCGTCGATGGTACGGAACAGCACCCGGGGCGGGGAAACCTGGAACTCGTACCCCTCCCGACGCATGGTCTCAATCAAAATACCCAGGTGCATTTCGCCCCGCCCGGCCACGTTGAAGGAGTCGGTGGAGTCCGGCAGCTCCGACACCCGGAGGGACACGTCCTTCAGCGTCTCCCGGAACAGCCGCTCCCGAATCTGGCGGGAGGTGACAAACTTGCCGTCCCGGCCCGCATAGGGGGAGTCGTTGACGGAGAAGGTGATTTCCATAGTGGGGGCAGACACCTTCACGAACTCCAGCGGCTCGATGGCCTCCGGGGCGCAAATGGTGTCGCCAATGGTGACGTCCCCGATGCCGGACATGGCGATGATGTTGCCCGCCTCGGCCCGGCGGCAGGGGACCCGGCTCAGGCCGTTGAACTCAAACAGGGCGGACGCCTTGAACTTCTTGGAGACGGTTTCCGGGTCGTGGAAGTTGCAGACCTGGATTTCCTCATTCTGCTCCAGCACGCCCCGCTCAATGCGGCCGATGGCAATGCGGCCCACAAACTCATTATAGTCAATAGAGGACACCAGCATCTGGAAGGGGGCGTCCAGCTCCACCTCCGGCGCGGGGATATGCTCCAAAATGGTATGGAACAGAGGCTCCAGGTCGGTGCCCCGGACGTCCGGGTCGGTGGAGCAGATGCCCTCCCGGGCGGAGCAGTACAGGAAGGGGGAATCCAGCTGTTCATCTGTGGCGTTCAAATCCATCAGCAACTCCAGCGTCTCGTCCACGACCTCCCGCACCCGCTGGTCGGGACGGTCGATTTTATTCACCACGATGATGACCTTGTGGCCCAGCTCCAGTGCTCGGGACAGCACAAAACGGGTCTGAGGCATGGGGCCCTCCGCAGCATCTACCAAAAGGATGACGCCGTTGACCATTTTCAGGATACGCTCCACCTCGCCGCCGAAATCGGCGTGTCCCGGCGTGTCCACGATATTGATTTTTGTGTCCCCGTAGGTGACGGCGGTATTTTTCGCCAGGATGGTAATGCCGCGTTCCCGCTCCAGGTCGCCGGAGTCCATGACCCGCTCCACGACCTCCCGGTTC
>JAJQET010000142.1 GCA_021201515.1 Clostridiales bacterium
CATGAAAAACAATGACCTGACCAACACCCTGCTGGAAAACGCCCAGCAGGAAGTGACCCCGACCCAGCAGACGACCCAGGAAAAGAGGAGCTTCCTGGGCTTCCAGACGAAGGACATCGTCTTTTTGGCTGTCCTATCCGCCGTCATTCTGGTGACCAGCTCCTTTATGCCGCTGCTGCTCCACATTCCCGTGTTCGGCATCATTCAAATCGGGCTGGGGCTGCAATTCTCCATGTTCCCCGCCATCGGCCTTGCCAAGGTGCGCAAACCCCTTTCGCTGGTCTTTATGTCCATTTGCAGCGGCGTGGTACTGCTCTTTATGAACACGGTGATGTTCCTTTGCCTGCTGGTCTGCGCCCTGATTGCGGAGGGCGTGGCGCTGCTGATTTTCAAAAGCTACGAAAAGGATGGGGCCTGCTTCCTGGCCTGCGCACTGTACTTCCCCCTGTCCCTGCCCTTCCTGTATGTGTGGTACCAAATCATGGGGGGAACGGTGCTGTCCTATGTGAACTCCGTCTGGTGGGTAACGGCGCTGATGTCCGCCGCCGTGGTGGCGCTTTGCTGCCTGGGGTCTTATCTGGGCCTCCGCATTTGCAGAGAGCTGAAAAAATCCGGAGTGCTGAAAAAATGAGCGGCGATAAGAATATCCTCTATCCCCTGACTGGCATCCTGTCCGCCGTGGCCATCCTGCTGTCCGGTCTGATTTTCGCAAAGGAGCCGCTGTGCCCGGTGCTCCTGGCGGGGTTCTTCCTCTGGCTGCTGCTGTTCGGCTGCCATCGGGCCTGCCTGCGGGTGCTGCTCCCCCTGCTGCTGGTGGGCGGGGTTTTTGCGGGCATCACTTATGCCGCCTCCGGGGACGGGCAGTCCGCCCTGAGCATGATGAACCGGACGGCGGCGGTGTTCCTGGCGGTGGTGCCCGGCATGAGTATGACCCCGGTGCAGATGACCCGCTGCCTATCCTCCCTCCATGCCCCCAGAGCGGTGACGCTGGGGATGCTGATCGCATTGTCCTTTGTCCCCCTGCTGACGCTGGAGATTCGCCGGGTGCGGGAGGCCATGGTCACAAGGGGCGCAGGCAGTCTGTTCAGCCCCCAGATTTTCTACCGGGCGTTTCTGATCCCGCTAATCACCCGGCTGGTCAACATCTCCGACACCCTGTCCCTGAGCGTAGAGACACGGGGATTCACCCTGGATGGGAAGGATTACTCCATCTACCATTTGCAGCGCTTTTGCCCGAAGGACGGCCTGTATATCCTCGGCATTGCGGCAGGCATCGCGGGAATGGCGGTGATGGCATGAGCGCGGTGGCGCTGCGGGACGTCTGCTTCTCCTACGACGGGCAGAATCAAGTATTAAAGCATATCTCCTTTACAGCGGAGCATGGGGAGATCACCCTGTTGGCCGGGCCCTCCGGCTGCGGAAAAAGCACGCTGCTGGCGATTCTGAGCGGCATCATCCCCAATATCACGCCGGGAACCCTCACCGGTGAGGTCTGCATTGACGGGGCCTCCATTCTGGGCCGTGGAACGGATGAGATTTGCCGCCAGGTGGGCATTGTCCTCCAGAATCCGGAGGCACAAATCGTACATAAGCGGGTGGAGGACGAGATTGCCTTCGGCCTGGAAAACCTGGGTCTGGCGGAGGAGCGCATCGCCCGGCAGATCGAAACCGTGTGTAAACTAATGAGCCTTGACACCGACTGGCAGACCCGCACCCTCTCCGGCGGACAGAAGCAGCGGCTGGTGACCGCCTCCACCTTGGCCATGGGGCAGAAGATCCTGGTGTTGGATGAGCCTCTGGCCAATCTGGACCAGACCGGCGGACGGGAGCTGATGGAATTGCTGCGGGACCTGGCCGGCCACGGCTACGCCGTCATCGTGGTGGAGCATCGGCTGGACCTGGTGCTGCCCTATGCCGACGCCCTGTGGGCCATGGAGAACGGAACGGTCCACCGTGTCACGGAAACAGAGGCTTATCTGCGCACCCAGACCCGGAAAATCGCAGACAACCTCCCTCTCTTCACGCCGGAGGATGACCTGTTCACGCTGGAGCACATTTCCTATCGGGTGGGAGACCGGGACATTTTGCAGGATGTGACATTTTCGGTGCCCAGGGGCGCCAGGATGGTCATTCTGGGGGAAAACGGCTGCGGAAAGACCACCCTCCTCCGGCTGATCGCCCGGCTGAACCGCCCCACCGGCGGGAAGCTCACCCAGCATCTGGAACCGGGATTTGACCGGCGTTCCAGGCCGGACAGGGCATGGTTCCGGGCGGTCGGGGTGGTGTATCAGAACCCCAACTATCAGCTTTTCATGCCCACGGTGCGTCAGGAGGTGGCCTTTGGCGCGGTATCCCAGGACTACGCCGATGAAATACTGGAGCAGTTCTCCATCGCCCATCTGGCAGACCGGCACCCCCAGTCCCTCTCTGAGGGGCAGAAGCGCAGGGTATCCATTGCGGCCATTGCGGCGACAAAACCCAAAGTGCTCCTTCTGGACGAGCCAACCGTCGGGCAGGACTACCATGGGTTAAAGGAGCAGGTGGAGCTGCTGAACGAGCTGCACCGGCAGAGCGGCTGCACCATGCTCACCGTGACCCACGATGTGCGCTGTGCGGAGGCCCTGTGCGACCGTGCGGTGCTGATTGCAGACGGCGTGGTGCAGCGGCAGGGCGGCAAAGAACTTGTCCGGACGTATTTCGGCGTGTGATATCCTCCGCCGACGGCTGCGGCGCGGTAAAACGACAACAAAACCCCCGCAGGGCTCCGACTTGGAGCCCTGCGGGGGTTTTCCTTTACACACCGCGCCCGCTCCGCAGCGGCGCAAAACGCGCTCCTCCGGGCGCCTTTGGGCGGTGTCCTTCTCAATTCAGCCGCCGGTTTTTATCTCCGGTCCTCGAAATTGCAAATCTGCATGGCGACGCCGTCCTCCATCACCTGAAAGCCGAAGCGCTGATAAAAGGCCGCGTTTTTGCTTTCCTCCGGCATGATTTCGAGATACAGGTAGTGTTTGTACTTTTCCCGAACCAGCCCGACCATATGGTTTGCAATCCCCTGATGCTGATAGTCCGGACGCACCAGCACATAGTGCATATAGGCCACCAACTCGCTGTCGTCCAGCACCCGCGCCAGGCCGACCAGGGTATCGCCGTCCCAGGCGGTGACGACGGTGGAGGAGTGCATCAGCGCCTTGTGCAGCCTTGTGGGATACTGGCCGGACACCCAGCCCACGGACAGGAACAGGGCCTGCACCTGCTCGGCTGTGAAGTTCTTCTGTTCTGTGTAGGTAATCATAAATCCGTCTCCTTAGAAATGATGGTCGCGTTTCCGGCAGGAGGCGGGGCCCGCTGCCTGCCAGCGTGTAGTATAGCAGAGATGCGGGGGGATGGCAAGTGAGTCAACTGAGATAAACAAAAGGTGCCACAACTGAACTATAAAATGACGAATACCTTACCACTCCCCCAAATAAAAGTCAATCTTTCCAATATGTCCTTTCCCTTCCCCACAAAAAGAACCCGCGTCCGGTTTTCCGGACGCGGGCCCATAAACTTCTGTCGTCGTTCTCTATTCCAGCACGGCCACCACCACCGCATCCCAGGGGCAGTTCGTCCCGAACAGGGCGGCGGCAGCGGCCCGCTCTCCCAGCACCACCCGGTCACCCGGCCGGCAGCCCAGGGTGTCCGCCGCCACCAGCTCGCCCCCCTGGGGGTGATGCACCGCCAGCAGGGCGGCCCCGTCAGGCAGGGACACGCTCCGGGCCAGGGGCAGCGCTCTGGTCACTTGTGAGAGTATCACAGTCATTCCTCCTTGCACGCTCTTACACGCTTGCACGGAGGTAGTTTGCCACGTTCTCCCGCCCTTATTCATTCATGACGAACTGGCTGTTGTAGAGCTGGGCGTAGAAGCCGTTCTGCCCCAGCAGGCTCTCATGGTTGCCCTGCTCGATGATGTGGCCGTCCTTCATCACCAGAATCACGTCGGCGTTCTGGATGGTGGACAGGCGGTGGGCCACGATGAAGCTGGTGCGGCCCTCCATCAGCCGGGCAAAGGCCGCCTGAATCTTCTGCTCGGTGCGGGTGTCGATGGAGGAGGTGGCCTCGTCCAGAATCAGCATGGGCGGGATGGCCAGCATCACCCGGGTAATGCACAGCAGCTGCTTCTGCCCCTGGCTCAGGCCGCCGCCGTCCTCCGGAATCACCGTGTCATAGTCCTGGGGCAGGCGGCGGATGAAGCTGTCGGCGTGGGCGGTTTTGGCAGCCAGGACGATTTCCTCGTCGGTGGCGTCGGGCCGGGCCATGGCGATATTCTCCCGGATGGTGCCGCTGCGGAGCCAGGTGTCCTGCAAAATCATGCCGTAATTCTTCCGGAGGCTGCTCCGGGTCATACCCTGGATGCCGACGCCGTCCACCCGAATCTCGCCGCTGTTCACATCGTAGAAGCGCATCAGCAGGTTGATGACCGTGGTCTTGCCGCAGCCGGTGGGGCCGACAATGGCCACCCGCTGCCCCGGCTTCACGGCCAGGTTGAAGTCCTCGACGAGCTTCTTCTCCGGCGTATAGGAGAAGAACACATGGTCCAGGTTCACCTGGCCCTGGGCGTGGCCCATCTCCACGGCGTCGGGGGCGTCCGGCGTCTCCGGCTCCTCCTCGATCAGTTCAAAGAGCCGCCCGGCGCAGGCCAGGGCGTTTTGCAGCTCGGTGATGACGCCGGAGATTTCATTAAAGGGCTTCGTGTACTGGTTGGCATAGCTCAGGAAGGCGGAGAGGGTGCCCACCGACATACCGCCGCCAATCACCGCCAACGCCCCAAACACCCCCACCCCGGCATAGACCAGGTTGTTCACGAACCGGGTGCCGGGGTTGGTCAGAGAGCTGAAAAAGGTGGCCCGGAGACTGTACTTCTCCAGCCGCTCGTTGATTTCATCGAACTGCTCCAGCGCCCTGTCCTCGTAGCCGAAGGCCTGCACCACCTTCTGCCCGGCGATCATCTCGTCGATGAGGGCGGTCTGCTCCCCACGGGTCTGGCTTTGCAGCCGGAACATGGAGTAGGTGCGGCTGGCGATGAAGCCCGCCACCACCAGGGACAGGGGGGTGAGGCACACCACCACCAGCGTGATCCACACGTTCTGGGACAGCATGAAGCCCAGCGTGCCGATGATGGTGATGACCCCGCTGAACAGCTGAGTGAAGCCCATCAGCAGGCCGTCGGCAAACTGGTCCGCGTCCGCAATGACCCGGCTCACCAGCTCGCCGGAGGTGTGGCCGTCCAGGTAGGACAGGGGCAGCTTTTCAATGGTGCGGATGGCCTGGGCCCGGAGGCTCTGGACAATGCGATAGGTCAGATGGTTGTTGCACAGTTTCATCAGGTATTGCAGCACGCCGGTGGCGGCCACCACCACAAGCCCCTGCTGC
>JAJQET010000237.1 GCA_021201515.1 Clostridiales bacterium
TGAGGAGACCGTGGCCACCGCATCGGAGCTGATGCAGGCGGTGCTCGACGGAGAAGTGATTTCCCAGCCCTGAGGCGGGCGGTGCCTGAACCTTTACAATCCGCCCTGAACATGCTATGATGGTGCCACAGGTGCCTGACCGACCTGCGGGCTGCGGCGTAAAAACGGCCATGCCATCGGCCCTTTCGACATAGGAGAGAGAAATATGAAGATATTGGTGGTAGGGTGCGGCAATGTGGGTTACACCATTGCGGAAACCCTGAACCGGGAAAAACACAGTATTACCATCATTGACATTGATGAGGAAAAGGCGAGTACCATGGCCACCCGGCTGGATGTGGTGTCGGTGGCAGGCAACGGGGCGGCCTACAACGTCCTCAAGGAGGGCGGGGTGAAGGACTGCGACGTGTTGATTGCCACCACGGGCCAGGATGAGATCAATATGCTCTGCTGTCTGATTGCCAAGAACGAGGGGAAGTGCCGGACGATCGCCCGGGTGCGGAACCCGGAGTATTACAGTGAGATCGACTCCCTCCAGAAGAGCCTGGGCATCGACCTGGTGATCAATCCGGAATCCTCTGCGGCAGAAAGCTGCTATCAGCTGCTGTGGGCGCCGGGGGCCTCCTATGTGGACTCCTTCGCCCAGGGCAAGGTGCTGGTGGTGACGGTGCGCCTGCCGGAGAAATCCCCCTGGGTGCGCAAGAGCCTGAATGAGATCAACCGTGGCTGTCGGGCGCAGTTCCTGATCGCCGTTGTGGAGCGCAAGGGGGAATCCTTTGTGCCCAACGGCTACAGCGTCATTCAGGAGGGGGATCAGCTGTCCCTGCTGGTGGACAAGGCAGATCTGAACCTGGTGCTGCGCAACATGGGCCTGGTGTTCAAACCGATTAAGAGCGTCCTGATTGGCGGCTGCGGCACCATGGGGTATTATCTGACCAAGCGGCTGCTGAAGGAGCGGGTCAGCGTCAAAATCGTGGAGCCCAATCTGAGCCGCTGCAACAAGCTGTGGGATGAGCTGCCGGGCGCCACCGTGTTAAACGGCAGCTTCAACAATGAGCTGTTTCTCCAGGAGGCGGGGATCTCCAATGTGGATGCCGTCGTCGCCCTGTCCGGCAACGATTCGGATAACATTGTGCTGTCCCTCTACGCCAATAAGGTGACCAACGCCAAGCTCATCACCCGGGTCAACAAGATGACGATGGGGGGCGTTCTGTCGGAGATTCCCATCGGCGCCATCGTCTCCCCCAAGGCGCTGACGGCGGAGTACATTCTGCGCTACGCCCGGGCCAGCAGCAGCGACGAAAGCGACAGCAGCATGGAGGCGATGCACTTCCTGGCGGACGGGAAGATTGAGGCACTGTCCTTTACCGTGTACAGGGATTCCCCGCTGGTGGGGGTGCAGTTCAAGTCGCTGCGCCTGCGCAAGGGCGTCCTGTTTGGGGCAATCATTCGGGGGAAATCTGTTATCATCCCATCCGGCGCG
Source organism: Clostridiales bacterium (assembly GCA_021201515.1). Taxonomy (GTDB): domain Bacteria; phylum Bacillota; class Clostridia; order Oscillospirales; family Oscillospiraceae; genus Onthomonas. Next base: position 1,484 of record JAJQET010000237.1, read on the forward strand.
GACGCGATTCGGCCCGGCGATCTGGTGGTCGTCCTGACGGAACATAAGGGGATGCGGAAAATTCGGGACGTATTGGCTTGAAAAGAGGCACTTATCCGTGAATTATATCAGTATTCTGAACATTCTTGGCTGGATATTCGGCGTAGAGGGGACGCTGATGCTGCTGCCCGCCCTGGTGGCGCTGTTCTATGGGGAGGCCCAGGGCTGGTACTTTGTGCGGTGCGGGCTGCTCTGCGGGGCACTGGGGTTTGGCCTGACCCGAATCAAAAAGAAGAGCGACCACTTTTATGCCCGGGAGGGCAATGTGACGGTGGCCCTGTCCTGGATTTTTATGTCCCTGCTGGGGGCGCTGCCCTTCACCCTCAGCGGTGAAATCCCCAGCTATGTGGACGCACTGTTTGAAATCGGCTCCGGCTTCACCACCACGGGGGCCAGTATTCTGGAGAACGTGGAGAGCCTCAGCCGCTGTATGCTGTTCTGGCGCAGCCTGTCCCACTGGATTGGCGGCATGGGGGTGCTGGTGTTCGTGATGACCCTGATGCCCATGTCCAACGGCGGCTCCAGCTTCGCCCTGATGCAGGCGGAGAGCACCGGGCCCACGGTGTCCAAGCTGGTGCCCCATCTGAAGGCCACGGCCCGGAACCTCTATCTGATCTACCTGGGGCTGACGGTGCTGGAAATTCTGTTCCTGCTGGCCGGGGGCATGACCTTTTTTGAGGCGTCCTGCTACACCTTTGGCACGGTGGGCACCGGCGGCTTCGGGCTGCTCAGTTCTTCCATTGCCAGCTACAGCACCTATATTCAGGTGGTCATCACCGTGTTCATGGTGCTGTCCGGCATTAACTTCCAGTTCTTTTTCTTCCTGATTCTGCGGCGGTTTGGCGACGCGGTCAAGCTGGAGGAGGTGCGCTGGTACCTGGCCATCTTCTTTGCCGCGACGGTGGCCATTGCCGTCGGTCTGACGGTGCAGCAGGGCGGGGGCTGGCTCTATAACCTCCAGCAGTCCGCCTTCCAGACCGCCAGCATCATGACCACCACCGGCTACGCCACCTGCGACTTTGACCTGTGGCCGGTGTTCTGCAAGGTGATTCTGCTGCTGCTGATGTTCTGCGGGGCCTGCTCCGGCTCCACCGGCGGCGGCCTGAAGGTCTGCCGGATCATGATTTATTTCAGGGCGGGGATTCGTGAGGCAAAGAACGTTATCTTCCCCAGGCAGGTGCGCAACGTGCGCTTCAACGGCAGGGCGATGGACAACAAGGTGCTTCGGGCCACCATGATGTTCCTGGGCTGCTACCTGATGATTTATGTGGCATCCATGGTCATCATTTCGGTGGACTGCGGGGACCTGACCACCTGCTTTACGGCGGTGGCCGCCACCATCAACAATATCGGCCCCGGATTTGCCGCGGTTGGGCCCACCGCCAATTTCAGCTTTTTCAATCCGCTGTCCAAGCTGGTGCTGATTTTTGACATGCTGGCCGGGCGGCTGGAGGTGTTCCCCATGCTGGTGCTGCTTTTCCCCTCCACCTGGCGGAAATAAGTGTTGCAAAAAACAGAAAAAGTGGGTATAATAGAATGTCATAAAGGAGGTATGTCAGAATGTCTGAAATTACAAAAGACACCATTATCGGTGATGTGCTGCAGTATTCTCCCGCCCTGATTCCGGTTTTCATGGAGGCGGGGATGCACTGCCTGTTCTGCGGCGCTGCCCAGGGCGAGACCATTGAGGAGGCCTGTGTGGTGCACGGTATCGATCCGGACGAAATGATGGAGCGCATCCATCAGGCGCTGAGCGCCTAATAAGCGTTTTCCCGGAGGCTGCGCTTCCGGGAATTCTTTTGCAGAGATGATGGAACAGCTACAGTTGACGCCCCGCCTACAGGTGGTGGCGGACCTTGTGCCGGAGGGCGCCCGGCTGGCGGACGTGGGCACAGACCACGCCCACCTCCCCGTCTGGCTGCTGCTGGAGGGCAGAATTTCCGGTGCCATCGCGTCGGACATCCGCCCCGGCCCGCTGGAGCGGGCGAAGGGGACGGTGGAGGCGTACCGTGTGCAGGAGCGGGTCTCCCTGCGGCTCTGTCCGGGGTTGGAGGGGGTCGCCGCCCACGAGGCGGACACCGTGACCATCTGCGGCATGGGCGGCGACATGATGACGGACATTCTGGGGGCCGCCCCCTGGACGAAAGAGGGTGTCACCCTGATTTTGCCGCCCCAGAGCGGCCAGCCCCGGTTGCGGCGCTGGCTCACGACCCACGGCTATGAAATTCAGCTGGAATGTCTGGCGAAGGAGGCCCATCGTTGGTATCCGGTGCTGCTGGTGCGGGGCGGCCGCTGCGCCGCCCTCACCGCTCCGGAGGCCCTGGCAGGGCCGGAACGGGCCTGGCGGGAGGAACCGCTGCGGCTGCCCTATCTGCGGTTCCTGCGCCGGCAGTGCGGCCGACAGCTGGAGGCGGTGCTTCGCTCGGAGAAGGAGGCGGACCTTCCCCGCCGGGCGGAGCTGACGGAGTGCGTAACGGCGCTGGACCGTTGGATTCAGGCGCGGAGGGAGGCGCATCTACATGACGACTGTGAAGGATATTTATGACTTTCTGGATACAATGGCCCCGTTTTCCCTTCAGGAGAACTGGGACAATTCCGGCCTCCTGGTGGGACATGAGCAGGGGGAGGTGACTTCGGTTTTCGTCTCTCTGGACATCACGGAGGACACCATTCAGGAGGCGGCGGACTGCGGCGCGGAGCTGATGGTCTCCCACCATCCGGTCATCTTCCACCCGGCAAAGACATTGACTGACCGGCGGCTGGACGGTGACGGGAGGATTTTGCTCTCCCTGGTGGAGCATCATATGGCGGCCATCTGTTGCCACACCAACCTGGACAGTGTGGAAGGGGGCGTCAACGACGTTTTGGCCAAAGCGCTGGGGCTGGTGAGAGTGGAGCAGTTGGCCCCGGTCGGGGTGGACTGCTACGACCGGCCCTACGGCATTGGCCGCATCGGGGAACCGCCGGAGCCGGTGCCGTTGGAGGACTTCCTGACCCTGGTGAAAGAGGCCCTGCACCCCAACGGCCTCCGCTATGTGTCCGGCAGCCGACTGGTGCGGCGGGTGGCGGTAGGCGGCGGCGCCTGCGGCAGCATGATGGAGGCTGCGGTGCGGGCCGGGTGTGACACCTTCGTCACCAGCGATTTGAAGTATAACGACTTTCTCTCCGCCGCCGCCCTGGGGCTGAACCTGATCGACGCGGGCCACTTCCCCACGGAAAATCCGGTGACGGAGGTGCTGGCCCACTGGCTGGAGGGTGCCTTTCCGGCGGTGAAAATCACAAAATCCGCCGTAAAACGGGAAGTGATTTCCTACGCATAGGTACTTGCGCAGACAGGGTCGCTATGCTATAATCATTTATTATGATGCTTTTCGGGCTGCGCCTGAAAACAGATGATTTTTTGAAGGGAAGATGAACCATGTCCGGACATTCCAAGTGGCATAACATTCAAAAAACGAAGGGCGCGGCCGACGCCAAGCGCTCTCAGGCGTTCACCAAGATCGCCCGTGAAATGATCGTGGCCGTTAAGACCGGCGGCAGCGGCGACCCCAAGAACAACTCCAAGCTGGCTACGGTCATCGCCAAGGCCAAGGCCGTGAATATGCCCAAGGACAACATCAAGCGCACCATCGACAAGGCGCTGGCTTCTGGCGGTGGCGACAACTACGAGACTTTGCAGTTCGAGGGCTACGGTCCCTCCGGCGTGGCGGTCATCGTGGAGGCCCTGACCGACAACCGCAACCGCACCGCCCCCAACATCCGCCACCTGTTCGACAAGTACAACGGTAATCTGGGCGCCAACGGCTTCGTGTCCTGGAAAATAGAGCGCAAGGTCAAGATCGTCATAAAAAACGATGACGAGGA
>JAJQET010000328.1 GCA_021201515.1 Clostridiales bacterium
GGAGAGCGGTATGAAGGTGATCGCCTTTGGCCGGGTCACGGTCTATCCCCGGGATGGGGTGTATCAGCTATACGCGGAGGCCCTCAGCCCGGACGGCATTGGCGAACTGTATGTGGCCTTTGAGCAGCTGAAAGCCCGGCTGGAGGCGGACGGCCTCTTTGATGCGGCTCATAAGAACTCGCTGCCCGCCATCCCGGAGCGGATAGGCGTCATTACCTCTGAGGCCGGAGCGGCGGTGCATGATATTATCCGCGTCCTGCGGGCCCGTTGGCCCCTGTGCGAAGTTCTGCTGCTGCCGGTGCGGGTGCAGGGGGCGGAGGCCCCGGCGGAGATCGCTTCTGCCATCGCCTATGCCAACCGCTGGCAGGTGGCGGACGTGCTGATCGTCGGCCGGGGCGGCGGCAGCATGGAGGACCTGTGGGCCTTCAATGACGAGCGGGTGGCCAGGGCCATCTATGCCTCCGAGCTGCCGGTCATCTCCGCCGTCGGCCATGAGCCGGACGTGACCATTGCCGACTTCGTGGCGGACCGCCGGGCGGCCACCCCCTCCAACGGGGCGGAGCTGGCGGTGCCCGACTGGCAGGAAGTTTACAGCGGCCTGACCCAACTGGACGCCCGGCAGCGGCAGGCGCTGCTCCGGCGGCTTCAGCAGGCCAGGGCGGCGGTGGACCGCTGTGACCGCTCCCAGGCGCTGAAAAATCCCCGCTTGCTGCTGGAAACCAGGCAGATGGAGCTGGACCGGCTGACGGAGCGGCTGACCAGCGCCGGGGAAAAGACGGTGAACCGGCAACAGGTGCGCCTCGCCTCTCTGACCGCCGGGCTGGACGCCATGAGCCCGTTGAAGGTGCTGTCCCGGGGCTATTCCGTGACCCGGAACAGGGCAGGGGCCATGACCTCCGTGCGGGAGACCGCCGTAGGCGAACAAATTGAGACCACGTTATCGGATGGCACCCTCACCTCTGTGGTAACGGCGGTGAGCGAGGGCCGGAAAGGAGCTGTCTGACCATGGCAGGCAAGAAAAAGACCTTTGAAGAATCCCTCCTCCGGCTGGAGGAGATCGTCACCGCCCTGGAGCGGGGAGACGCACCGCTGGAGCAGTCTATGTCCCTCTTTGAGGAGGGGACAAAGCTGGTGGCCTCCTGCAAGAAGCAGCTGGACCAGGCCGAGCAGAAGGTGGTGCGCCTTTCCAAAGGAGAGGACGGCGCGCCGGTGGCCCAGCCGCTGGAAGGGGCGGAGTGACCCATGACGTTTTTACAGGAGCTGGAAGCCTGCCGGGGGCAGGTGGAGGAGGCGCTGGCAGGCTATTTTCAGGAGGACGTACCCCAGAGGTACCTGCTGGACGCCATGCGCTACAGTCTGCTGGCGGGCGGTAAGCGCGTCCGCGCGGTGCTGGTGCTGAAATTTTGCGAAGCGGCAGGGGGCAAAGCCGACGCGGCCATACCGATTGCCTGTGCAGTGGAAATGCTTCACACATACTCTCTGATTCATGACGACCTGCCCTGCATGGACAATGACGACCTGCGCCGGGGCAAGCCCACCAACCACATGGTCTATGGGGAGATGACCGCCACCCTGGCCGGGGACGCGTTGCAGGCCGCCGCCTTTGAGACGATCCTCTCCGCCGATTTGCCGAGAGAGGTCCGGGCGGAGTGCGCCCTGACCCTGGCCCAGGCGGTGGGGCCGCTGGGGATGTGCGGCGGTCAGCAGCTGGACAAGGAAGGGGAGCGCCAAACCTTCTCCCTGGAGCAGGTGGCTTATATGAACGGCCTGAAAACCGGCTGCCTGTTGCGGGCCGCCTGTGAGATGGGCGTGTTGGCGGCGGGGATGCCCAAGGACAGCCCCCAGGCCGAGGCGGCCCGGTCCTATGCGGACGCCATCGGCCTGGCCTTCCAGATTCGGGACGATATGCTGAACGTGACCTCCACGGCGCAGGCCATGGGGAAGCCCGTGGGGAATGACGCGGTCCTGCGGAAATCCACCTATGTTTCGCTGCTGGGGCTGGAGGGCTGCCGGGAACGGATGACCCGGCTGACGGCCCAGGCCCAGGAGGCGATTGACCCTGTATTTGACCATCCGGCCTTTTTGCAGGAGCTGGCCGGGTATCTGTCGGAGCGGCAGATGTAAGAAAAAGAAGAAAAGGTGGGAAAACCGATGCTTCGAATCACATTTGGCAATCAAATTCTGGTGTTCTCTGTCCTGTCATGGTTTCTTGCCCAGGTGACGAAGGGGATCATCCAGTTCGTCACAGAGGGAAGGGTGACCCTCCGGCGGGTGCTGGCCAGCGGAGGTATGCCCAGCTCCCACTCGGCGATGGTGACCTGCTGCGCGGCCACCACCGGGATTCTGTACGGCTTTGACTCCAGTATGTTCGCCATCGCCTGTGTGCTGGACATCGTGGTCATGTATGATGCCTGCAACGTGCGGCGTCAGTCCGGTGAGCAGGCCAAGGCCATCAATCTGATTCTGCAAAATTGGAACAATATGACCCCGGAGCTACAGGCGCTGCAGTTGAAGGTGCTGTTAGGCCATACACCTTTACAGGTAGTTCTCGGCGCGCTGATCGGCATTGTGGTTGCTCTGTTCGGCACCCATGTGATCGCGATCTGAGCGCATCTGGCCGGTTGAGACAGAAAAAAACAGGGAGGTTGTGACGCTTTGCAAAACGGAGACCGTTATGATTTGTCGCAGTTGACAGACCAGGAAGGCGTGGCACTTTGTGAGGAATTACGGAAGAAACTGATTGCGTCGGTATCCCAGACCGGCGGACATTTGGCGTCCAATTTAGGTGTGGTGGAGCTGACTGTGGCCCTCCACAGAGTGTATGATACATCGAGGGACCGCCTGGTCTTTGATGTGGGGCACCAATGTTATGTACACAAGATTTTGACAGGCCGGGAGGAGGAGATGGGCACCCTCCGCTCCTTCGGCGGCCTTTCCGGCTTCCCAAAGCCGAAGGAGAGCGTCCACGATGCCTTTATCGCGGGCCATGCCTCCAATTCGGTGTCTGTGGCGGTGGGGATGGCGAGGGCCCGCACCCTGCTTCATGAGGATTACAACGTGATCGCGCTGATCGGCGACGGTGCGCTGACCGGCGGGCTGGCCTATGAGGGGCTGTCCGACGCCGGCTCCAGCGGTGAAAACCTGCTGGTCATTTTGAATGACAACGGGATGTCCATCACCAAAAATGTGGGTGGCATCTCCAGGCTGCTGGCGCGGCAGCACCTCCGCCCCAAGTATCTGGCTCTGAAACGGGGCTACCGCAATGCGATGATGAAAACCCCTGTCGGCACCAACGTCTATAATGTCTCCTCCAAAATCAAAAAGGATATCAAGGGGACGCTTTTGCCCTCCAGCTTCTTTGAGGATATGGGCTTCACCTACCTTGGCCCGGTGAACGGTCACGATTTGTCGGAGCTGACCAGACTTTTGAAGTGGGCCAAAAGCCTGACCGGGCCGGTACTGCTCCATGTACGCACTGTAAAGGGGAAGGGCTATCCACCTGCGGAACGCACCCCGGACAAATTCCACGGCGTCACGCCCTTCGACGTCGCCACGGGGGAGCCCCTCTGTCAGGGCGGGCCCAGTTTCTCCGCCGTATTCGGCGAGGCGCTTTGCCAGCTGGCGGAGGAGGACGAACGGGTCTGCGCCGTCACGGCGGCGATGCAATCCGGCACCGGCCTCAGTGAGTTTGCCAAACAGTTCCCCAAGCGCTTCTTTGACGTGGGGATTGCGGAGGGACATGCGGTGACCATGTGCGCAGGCATGGCCAGTCAGGGCCTGATTCCCGTGTTTGCGGTGTACTCCACCTTCTTGCAGCGCTCCTTTGATATGATGATTCACGATGTAGCCATCGAGGGGCTCCATGTGGTGCTGTGCGTGGACCGGGCCGGGCTGGTAGGGGAGGACGGCGAAACCCATCAGGGGATTTTTGATCTGTCCCTCCTGTCCACCGTGCCGGGCATGACGGTGTTTGCCCCCTCCAGCTTTGCGGAGCTGCGGGCCATGCTGCGTCAGGCGGTGCTGGAGGTGCCCGGCCCGGTGGCGGTGCGCTATCCCAGAGGCGGGGAACTGGTATTTCACGGAGACACCAGCGGCGAGACGGTGACGGTGCTGGAGGAAGGCGGCGATGTGACGCTGGTATCCTACGGCATCATGATCGGCGAAGTGCTGAAGGCGGCAAAGCTGCTTCGGGAGGCGGGCTTTGCGCCGGAGGTCATCAAGGTCAACCGGGTGGTGCCCCTGGACAGCACAAAGATTCGCGCCTCTGCGGCGAAAACCGGCTGCGTCCTTAGCTGCGAGGAGGAGACGGAGCCGAACTCCGTGGGCCAGTTTGTGGCCTCCGAGCTGGCCGCCGGAGAGACGAACTGTAAGGTGAAATTGCTGAACACAGGCTCCGGCTTCGTGACCCATGGAACGGTGCCGGAGCTGCGGGATATGCTGGGCATCGACGCCGCCCATATTGCGGCGGCAGCCAGGGAGGCGATGGGGCGTGGCTAAGAAGCGTCTGGATGTGCGCATGACCGAGCTTGGTCTGGCGGAGAGCCGCCAGAAGGCCCAGGCCATCATTATGAGCGGCCAGGTCTTTGTGGACGGCAGGCGTTTGGACAAGTGCGGCGCGCCGGTGGCGGAGGACGCCGCCATCGAGGTACGCGGCAAGACATTGCCCTACGTCAGCCGGGGCGGGTTGAAGCTGGAAAAGGCTATAAAAACCTTCCCCATTGACCTCTATGGCGTGACGGCTATGGACTGCGGCGCCTCCACCGGCGGCTTTACCGACTGTATGCTGCAAAACGGGGCGGCGAAGGTCTACGCCGTGGACGTGGGCTACGGTCAGTTGGACTGGAAGCTCCGCAACGACAGCCGGGTGGTGAACCTGGAGCGGACCAACGCCCGGTACCTGACCAGGGCGGAGATTCCGGAACCGCTGGAGTTTGTGTCGGTGGACGTTTCCTTCATCTCCCTGGGGCTGATTTTGCCCGCCCTCCGTCCGCTGCTGGCGGAGGAGGCCCAAATGGTCTGCCTGGTGAAGCCCCAGTTTGAGGCGGGGTGGGAAAAGGTGGGCAAGAAGGGGGTCGTCCGGGACCCGAAGGTACACGTCGAGGTGCTGGAGCAGTTCCTGCGCCATGCGGAGCAGAGCAGCTTAACCGTAAAGGGTCTTACCTTTTCACCCGTCAGGGGCCCGGAGGGAAATATCGAGTACCTGGGCTGGCTGTCCGCCGCAGGCGGAGCGGCCAACGTCCCTGATCTGGAAGCGCTGGTCAGAGAATCTCATACGGAATTGGAGAAATAAACGGAAATGAAAGTTGTGCTCAGCCCCAACCCCTACCGGGACAAGGGATTGCGTGCGGTGCAGACCGCCGACAAAATTTTAAGGG
>JAJQET010000257.1 GCA_021201515.1 Clostridiales bacterium
GTATATAGTCCTGGTGGTCCACCAGGGTCAGCTTGGGATGGTTGACGTTCAGCCAGTCAGGGCGCTGGCCGCAGGTGACAAAGTACACCCGATGCACCCAGGGCGCAAAGGTCTCCACCCCCCGGAACCAGTAGCGGAGCAGGCCCCAATCCCGAGAGCGATTTGGGGCGTCGCCGTTATCTATGGGGTTTGACCGATAGCGCTGCTGCTGGCGCTGCCACTCCGGGTCGCTGCCGTCCACCCAGGTCACCACAAAATCAATCGGTTCGTTGTTCATAGTACCATCTCCGTTTCACCAGTATCGTCCCGCCGGGGCATAAATCGTCAGCAGCCGGCGGCAGTATTCCTCCAGGGTGGTGGTCTGAACCGCGAGGCAGCTGCGGCTCCACCGCTCCAATCCTTCCCGATCTGCCCACATGGCGCGGATCGCCTCCGTCAACGCGGCGGCATTGCCCGCTTCAAACAGGCGGCCCGTTTCCCCGTTCTGAATCAGCTCTGGAATCCCGCCGATGTCCGCCCCCCGCACAGGGCTGCCGCACTGCTGGCTCTCAATGACTGAGAAGGGACCGTTTTCATACCACACCGAGGGATAAACGGAAAATCGGGCGCACTGAATCAGCCTTGTCAGCGCCTCCCCGCTCTGGAAGCCCACATTGCGGACATTGGGGATGCCCTCCAGCTCCGGCTCCAGCGGCCCGCTGCCTGCAAAGACGAAGGGGATCTCCGGCAGGGCGCGGCACGCCTCCAGCAGGATACCCAGCCCCTTTTCCTCAGAATAACGGCCGAAATACAGCACATAGTCCTCTTTTTTCACATCCTGCAACGCCATCGGGCCGGAAAAGTTCCGCAGCAGCACCGTCTTTGCGGCCAGGACGGGGTTGGTGTCCAGCTTCCCTTTCAGGAACAGAGAAGGACAAATCACCGCGTCCAGTGCCTGATAGGTGCCCCGCCGATTCCAGTACTGCGCCTCCATGGTGCCGATCACGCTGCGGGGAAGGGAATTGTGGATGCACCGCCCCGCCGTACAGTTTCCATAGTGCCCGCACAGGCACTTTTCGCAGACAGTTCCCTGGGCCGGCCGGTACAGCATATGATTCGGACAGACCAGCTGATAGTCGTGGGCGGTCATCACCACCCGCAGCTTCTGCCCGGTTTTTCGTCGATAACTCTCGGCGGCCACCAGCACGGAGGGGGTCAGCTGGAAGTGGATATTGTTGAGATGCACCACATCGGGCTGAAAATCCTCCAAAACGGCGGCCATCTTCCGGCGGGCCTCCCCGGAGTAAATCACCCCCGGGAAATAGCTGAGCTTGCTCCGCAGGGACTGCTGGTGGAACTCCATCTCACGGGTATAGGCCCCGATGCGGTTCCCGACGCAGCGCTGGGGATGGTCCATCCCAAAATACTGCACCTCATGCCCCTGCTCCGCCAGGTAAGCCCCCAGCTGCAGGACGTAGGTTTCCGCCCCACCCTTGGGGAAAAGATATTTGTGCACAAACAAAATCTTCATGGTCCTTCCCCGCTCTGTGCCCTCCGGCCCTTTGGCGCCCTGGCCTTACGATAGGCGTTCAGCGTCTGCTCCACCGTATCCTCCCAGGAATACCGGGTGCAGACGCTCTCCATGATTTCCCTGCGATGGGCGGTGGTCAGCTCCGGCCGGTCGATGAGCATTTGGAGCACATCCCGCAGCCCGTCCACATCCCCCTTGGGGAACTGATAGCCCAGGGAACCGGTGATTTGCAGACACTCCGGCAAGTCGGAGGTCACGCAGCACAGCCCGTAGCTCATGGCCTCCAGCAGGCTCAGGGGCATTCCCTCCAGGTCGGAGGGCAGGCAGTACAGGTAGGCGTTGGAATACAGCTCCTCCAGCGTCTCCCCCTGGACGGCGTCGGTGAAGATTACCCGGGGGTCTCCCCCGGCCATCTCCCTGAGGTGACAATAGAACGCTTCCGTATCGGAGGCGCCCCCTGCGATGACCAGGCATTTCGTGGTGTTGACCTGACGAAAGGCCTCGATCAGGTATTGGATGCCCTTTTCCGGGACGATGCGCCCCAGAAACAGGAGATACTCCCCCTGCGCCAGCTGCCACCGCTCCGTGATCAGCCGGGGGGGACGCACCGGCATGGGCCGGATGCCGTTGGGGATGTACACCGTTTTGCGGCCGTACTCCTCCCAGAAGTAGCGCTGCATACTGGCGCTGAGGACGATGATCTCATCGGCGCACTTCACCGCCACCCACTCCCCCAGCTGGAGATAGCGGGCGGCCCAGTTGCCCCACTTGCTGCGCTGCCAGTCCAGGCCATGAATGGTGGCGATGCAGGTCTTTCCAAACAGTTTGGGGAGCCACAGCATGGCGCAGGGCCCCTCCGCGTGAAAATGCACAATTTGATACCGGCCCAGGGCCGCCAGCACCGCCGCCGCCACAGAGGAGGTGAGGGCCGCCAGCCCCCGCCTGGGGATGGTGAACACGGTTTTCAGCCGAACCCCCTGCATCTCCTTTGCGGTCTGGTCCACGCCGGGGCAGTACCGGTTGTAGCAGGTGACCTGATGGCCCTGACGAACCATGGCGGTGCTCAGCTCCTCCACCACGACCTCTACGCCGCCCGCTCTGGAAGGAATGGCCTTTTGGCCCACCATGGCAATGCTGAACTTGTCTTTTTCTATCATTCCAGTTCCTTCTCAGTATGGATTCTGTCAGGGAACAGCGGGCCTCCCCGCAGCCTGTGTCTGCCCCCATTAAAAAGGCAGCGTCTTTGTCTGTCGAAGACGCTGCCCTTTTTCATACGCTTATCCTAAGGACGCAGCCGCTGTCCGTCCTTCCCCTGTCCGCCCTCAGGCGAGGGCGGACAGGGTTTTGCGAAGTCAGGATCTGCACTTGCCAGCGCTGGATGCACCGGTAGGATTTGGAGATAGATTGGTGTTGAATGGCAGGAACTCAGGAAACGACGCCGTTCACCACGTTGTAGGTCTTGCCGTTGTAGGTCACGGTGCCGGTGTAGTTGAACCGCACCATGCCGTTCCGGACGTAGTAGGACTTACCGTTGGTGTGCTCCACAATGCCGGTGAAGTCGAAGTTCACAATGCCGTTCTCAGCATAGTAGTAGTTGCCGTCGGTCTGCTTTGCCAGGCCGGTGAAGGTGGGACGGGACATACCGTTCTTGATATAGTACCAGTAGCCGTCCAGCTTCACGAAGCCGGTGAAGGTGAAGTCAACCTTGCCGTCCACAGCGTAGTAGTAGTAACCGTCAGTCTGGAGGCCCAGGCCGGTGTAATCCGGACGCATTCTGCCTCTCAGGACGTACCACCAGTCGCCGTCCATCTTCACGAAGCCGGTGAAGCTGAAGTCCACCACGCCGTCAACAGCATAGTAGTAGTTGCCGTCGGTCTGGAGGGCCAGGCCGGTGAAGTCCTTACGGACTCTGCCTCTCAGCACATAGTAGTACTTGCCGTCGGTGTGCTTAATGAAGCCGGTGTAGCTGAAGTCCACAATGCCGTCCACAGCATAGTAGTAGGTGCCGTCGGTCTGCTTGCCCAGGCCGGTGAAGTCCGGACGAGACATGCCCTTCTTGATATAGTACCAGGAGCCGTCCAGCTTCACGAAGCCGGTGAAGGTGAAGTCAACCTTGCCGTCCACAGCGTAGTAGTAGTAGCCGTCGGTCTGCAGGCCCAGGCCGGTGTAGGTGGGACGATACATACCGTTCTTGACGTACCACCAATAGGTGTCCGTCTCATCGGACTTCTTCGCAAAGCCGGTCCAGGTGAAGTCAACCTTGCCGTCCACGGCGTAGTAGTAGTAGCCGTCGGTCTGGAGGGCCAGGCCGGTGAAGGTGGGCCGATACATACCGTTCTTGACATACCACCAGTAGCTGTCCTCGCCGTTGGCCTTCTTCAGGAAGCCGTTGAAGGTGAAGTCAACAATGCCGTCCACTGCATAGTAGTAATAGCCGTTGGTGGACTGATAGCCCAGGCCGGTGAACTCCAGGTTCAGGAGGCCGTTCTCCACGCGGTACCACAGGCCGCTCTGCTTTACGAAACCTTCAAAGTCGCTCTGGAACACGTTGCCTGCGTAGTAGCGGACGGTGCCATCGTCCATTGTATACAGACCGGTGCCGTAGGCAGTGTCCGTGTAAGTCACGCCGTCATAGGAGGCGGTGGCAACATAGGTTCCGTTCGCTCCGTCATCCTCATAGGTTTCGTTCGCGTACGTTGTGATGTCGGTGGTGACAACGGTTTCCTCATCATCGCCGCGGGAGCAGGTCAGAGTGAGGGTGGCGCTGGAATAGTCTTCCTCCCAGGACCAGCTGGCCTCATAGTCGTGGCCCAGGACCACGCCGGTCACAACGTAGGGATCGGGGCACTCTGCGGTGGTCTCATCGCTGAAGGTGGCCACGGCATTGTAGGTCACGGTGCCGGCCTCGGTGCAGGTGGCGTCCTCGGAGGTGGCGGTCACCTCGACGTCAGCGGTCTCGACCTCGCCGCAGACGGTGCAGGTGCGGGTAGCGGTGATGGTGTAGCCGCCGTCCTCAGTCTCCGTCCAGTCGCCCCAGACGGCGTCGCCCCAGCTGTGGCCGGTGGCGGGAATCTCCACGGTCAGGGTGTCGGAGGCGGAGCCAATGGCGTTTCCATCGTCGTCATAGACGGTGGCAACGGCGGTGTAAACGGTGGAACCAGCCTCGGTGCAGGTGGCGTCGGTGGTGACAGGGGTAACAACAGCGGTCACGTTCTCCTGAACATCGCCGCAGACGGAGCAGGTCATCTTGGTGACGGTGACCTCATAGCCATCGTCGGTCTCGGTCCAGACCCAGCCGTCCTCTTCCACGACATAGTCATGGGTGCCGGCCTCGCCCTGAACCACAAGGCTGCCCAGAACCACGCCTTCGTAGTCGCTGCCCTCAGGGCCAACGGCGTAGTAGGTGGTGACCAGACCCTCGCTGCACTCGCCGGAGACCTCATAGGTCACATCGCAGGTCAGCTCCTCATCCAGGGTGACCTCGATGGTGTCGTCCACGACCAGGCAGTCACGGTTGTACACGGTCTTGGTTTCCCCGGAATTGGTAACGGTCTTGGTGCCGTCATCGTTCTCCGTGACGTCGGCCACATAGACGGTGTTCGTCTTCATGTCGCCGCAGACGGAGCAGATCAGGTCGGTAACGGTGGCGGAATAGGTGCCGTCCTCGTTCTCGGTCCAGGTGATGCCGTCCTCGGTGGCCACATAATCGTGACCCTCGGCGGCCAGAGCAGCGGCCTGCTCATAGGTCACTTCCACCTCGTCCTCATCGGTGTCCTCATCGGTGACGGAGAGGCCGCAGATGGTGCAGACGTAGTTGACGCCGGTGTTCCAGTTGCCGTCATCGTCCTTGG
>JAJQET010000076.1 GCA_021201515.1 Clostridiales bacterium
GAAGCCCAGCGAAGCGGGTTCGATTTTGAGAGGAGGCGTTGCGGAGCGAACGAGCTTTTCCCCACCGGGGAAAAGCGAGCGATACGAAGCTAACGCCGACGAGGGAGGGGGACCGGCGTGAGCCGGTGGAGGGGTGCGTCTCCCTAAGTTGATGACATTTTCAGAGGGCCACCGCCAGCAGGATGGCCAGCAGGCCCACCCCCCAGCAGTAGTAGGCGAAGCCGCCAAACTTGCCCTTATCGGTGAGCAGGTTCACCAGCCGAATGGCGAAGTAACCGGAGACGGCGGCAATGACCACCCCCACCCCGTAAATGGGCAGCAGGCTCAGGTCGATGCCCGCCTCCACCGCGTCGCCGATGCTGAGGATATTGGCCCCGATGACGGCGGGCAGGCTCAGCAGAAAGGAGTAGCGGACGGCGAAGTCCCGGGCATAGCCCCGGAGCAGGCCCACGGCGATGGTGGTGCCGGAGCGGGACAGGCCGGGGACGGTGGCCAGGGCCTGGCCGCAGCCCACCAGCAGGCAGTCCGCAACGGTGCAGCTCCGCTCGTCCTTCCGCCCCTTCGCCAGCCGGTCGGAGACAAACAACAGCGTACCGGTGACCAGCAGGGCAAAGCCGATGGCCAGGGGGTAGTTGTTCAGTGCTTCAATGCGGCTCTTAATGGGGAGAATCAGGAACAGGGGGAGCGTGCCGATGATAATCATCAGAATCATCCGCCGGGCGGGGGGCACCCGGTCGGTGCGCTGGCCGGTGACCAGGTCCCGGAGGAAGCGGAAGAACTCCAGAATCATCTCCCAGATGTCGTCCCGATAGTAGACGAATACGGAGAGCAGGGTGCCCAGGTGGAGCAGCACGTCAAAGAATACGTCCGTTTCCTCTGCGCTTTTCAGGTTGAACAGCTGCTGGAACAGGGCCAGGTGGCCGGAGCTGGAGATAGGCAAAAATTCGGCAATGCCCTGAACCAGGCCCAGTATGGCGGAATAAAGGTATGTCATTTCGGAATCCTCCCTTACACAAACTGTCGGCGGAACACTCAGATGCAGTAAACCGCCTTCATGCAGCGGTAGGTCATATAGCAGTCCAGCTTGCCCGTCAGCTCCAGCGGGGCGTGCATGGCAAGGACGGGGGTGCCTGCGTCAATGGTTTCGATGTTCCGATTGGCCATATACATGGCCACGGTGCCGCCGCCGCCTACGTCCACCTTACCCAGCTCGGCCAGGTGCCAGATCACACCGGCGTCGTCCAGCAGGCGGCGGAGCTTTGCCACCGTCTCCGCCCCGGCGTCGTTGCTCTCCCCTTTGCCCCGGGAGCCGGTGTACTTGGCGATGCCTACGCCCCAGTTCACCCGGGAGGCGTTTTGCAGCTCGTACACGCTGGCATAGTTGGGGTCAAAGGCCGCCGTCACGTCGGCGCTGAGACAGAAGGCATTTTCATAGCAGGCTTTCAGGGGGATGCCCTGGGTGTCGCACAGGTCGGACACGAAGGTGTCGAAGAACAGGCTCTTCATGCCGCTGACCCCCTCGGAGCCGATCTCCTCCTTGTCCACCAGCATACAGATGCCGGTGCGGTTCAGGCTGTCCGCCGTATCTAGGAGAGCCCGGAGGGAGGCATAGCCGCAGACCTTGTCATCCTGACCGTAGGCCCCGATGAGGGAGCGGTCCAGGCCGTAGTCCCGCGCGTCGTAGGCGGGGACGGCGCACAGCTCGGCGGAGATAAAGTCCGCCTCGGTGATGCCGTACTTTTCGTGGAGCAGGTCCAGCACCAGCAGCTTGAACCGCTCCTTTTCCTCCCGGTCTGGGTAGGGTTTGGAGCCGACCATAATGTTCAGATCCTCCCCGGAGAAGGCGGCGTACAGCGGCTCCTTGGCCTGCTTATCCGCCAGATGGGGCAGCAGGTCGGGGATGGTCAGCAGCGGGTCGGAGGGGTCTTTGCCGATGGAGACCTGCACCGTCTCCCCGGTTTTCAGGCAGATGACGCCGTGCAGCTCCAGAGGGATGGAGACCCAGTGGTACTTGCGGATGCCGCCGTAATAGTGGGTCTTTAAAATGGCAAACTCGCTGTCCTCAATCAGGGGGTTGGGCTTGATGTCCAGCCGGGGGGAGTCGATGTGGGCGGCGCAGATGGCGACGCCCTTGTCCAGCGTCTCCCTGCCAATGACGGCCAGGAGGAGGGACTTGTTCCGGTTGATGCGGTAGACCCGGTCGCCGGGACGGAGCGCCTCCCCACGGACGAAGGGACGGAAGCCGTTTTCTTTGGCCAGGGCCACGGCGTTGGAGACAAATTCCCGCTCCGTCTTGCTGGCGGTCAGGAAGGCTTTGTAGCCGTCGCAGTAGGTTTCCACGGCGGGCAGCTCGTCAGGGGCGATGCGGTCATAGCCGTTGCAGTGGTCGGTGTGAAAGAGGAGGTCGTGTTTACTGCTCATGATGGTGATTGTGTCCTTTCCGTTGAGAGTGTATAGAGGTGACGGGGCAGCGTATCGGGGTCAGGCCAGCTGCTCCAGCAGCGCCTGGCACTGAGCCATCAGCTGCTCCTTTGTGCCGCTGTTATCCAGTATAGCGTCGCAGGCGGCGCGGTAGACCTGCTGATCCGGCTGGGCCGCCAGACGGGCACGGGCGTAGTCCTCGGTGAGGCCGTCCCGGTCCATGATGCGCCGGAGGCGGAGGCTGTCCTCCGCCACCACGGCCACCAGCCGGTCGCAGTCGGCTTTTAGGGGGCTTTCCAGCAATGCGGCGGCGTCCAGCACCACGCCGGGGCGGTGGCTCCGCTGCATCTCCGCCGCCTGTCGGCGAACCTCCAGTGTGATGAAGCGGAAGGTGATGCCGTTCAGGTCCTGCAAGGCGGCGCTGTCCCGGAACACGATGGCCCCCAGCGCCTTCCGGTCCAGCCGGTCCCCGTCAAAGACTCCGTCCCCGAAGCGGCCCCGCAGGGCGGCCCGGAGGGGGGCGCTGGTGTCCAGCAGGTTATGGTAGACCCGGTCGCAGTCGATGACGCCGAAGCCGCGGGAGGCGAAGCAGTCCAGCACGGTGGTTTTCCCCACGCCGCTGCCTCCCACAAGGCCAATGGTGGGGATGGTGTATCCGTCCTCCCCCAGGTCCAGGACGTTGAACCCGGCGGCCTTTTTCAGCCGGTTGCCCACGGCCAGCCCCAGCCCCGCTGGGTCGGGGCACTGGGCGAAGATCTCCGTGACCCCGGTGCCGTCAAACCGCCGCAGGGCAGAAAAGACCCGCCGGGCCTGCTCCGTCTTGTCCCGTGCCGGCCCCAGGTCGTGTACCTCCAGCCCGGAGAACAGGGGGAGAAACTCGTGAAAGCAGATGACGCCGGTGGTGGGGGTCAGCCGCCTTTGAATATAGGCGGCGCACTTGTCCGGCCTGCCGGTGACCACCGTCACCGGCGCCTGGGGCGCATAGTGGCGGTACTTCATTCCCGGCGCTCTGGGCCGCTCGCCGTCCTTTAAGAGGCCGGTCACGGCCTTGTCGATGGTGATGCTGCCGCAGACCGCCTCCAGCTCGTCCAGGGGCATCCCGCCGGGCCGGAGCAGCTGGGGCGGGGAGACGGTCAGGTCCAGAATGGTGGACTCCACCCCCACGGAGGAGGGGCCTCCGTCCACGACGCCCTGAATCTTCCCGTCCATGTCCTCCAGCACCTCGGCGGCGTTGGTGCAGCTGGGTCGGCCGGAGGTGTTGGCGCTGGGGGCGGCGATGGGTACCCCCGCCGCCTGAATGATGGCCAAGGTCACGGGATGGTCGGGGCAGCGCACCCCCACCGTGTCCAGCCCGCCGGTGGTGCGGTCGGGGACGATGGCCTTCCGGGGCAGAATCATGGTCAGCGGCCCCGGCCAGAACGCCTCCGCCAGCCGGTAGGCCAGGGGCGGCACGTCCCGGCAGTAGGTGTCCAGCCAGCTGTCATCGGGGATGTGGATGATCAGCGGGTTGTCGCTGGCCCGGCCCTTGGCCCGGTAGATGTTGGCCACGGCCTCCGCGTCCAGGGCGTTGGCCCCCAGGCCGTAGACCGTCTCCGTGGGGATGGCCAGCAGGCCGCCGGAGCGGATGATTTCCGCCGCCTCCTGAATTTCCCTCTCGTGGCCGGAGACCTGGGGCAGATGATAAACCTTCGTAATCAAGAAAACATCAGCTTCTATCTTCCTTTGCTGCGTTTGCCAGCTTTTCCGCCTGGTCGGCGGCGGAGAGGGCGTCAATCAGTTCGTCCAAATCCCCGTCCATGATGCTGGCGATTTTGTACAGGGTCAGGCCGATGCGGTGATCGGTGACCCGGCCCTGGGGAAAGTTATAGGTGCGGATGCGCTCGTTGCGCATCCCGCTGCCCACCTGGCTGCGGCGCTGGGCGGAGACGCTGTCCGCCTGGGACTGCACCATCTGCTCATAGAGCCGTGCCCGGAGGATTTCCATGGCCCTATCCCGGTTCTGGAACTGGCTGCGCTCCTGCTGGCACTCCACCACCATGCCGGTGGGCAGGTGGGTCAGCCGGACGGCGGAGGAGGTCTTGTTGATATGCTGGCCCCCTGCACCGGAGGAGCGGAACACGTCCATCTTGATGTCCTCTTTGCGAATCTCCAGCTCCACCTCCTCCACCTCCGGGAGGACGGCCACCGTCACCGTGCTGGTGTGAACCCGGCCGCCGGACTCCGTCTCCGGCACCCGCTGCACCCGGTGGACGCCGCTCTCATATTTCAGGCGGCTGTAGGCCCCGGAACCGGAGATGGTGAAGGAGACCTCCTTCATCCCCCCCAGCTCCGTCTCGTTGCAGCTGGCAAGCTCCAGCTGCCAGCCCCGGCGGACGCTGTACATCTCATACATCCGAAAGAGGGAGTGGGCGAACAGGGCGGATTCCTCCCCGCCCACGCCGGCGCGAATTTCCACGATGACGCTGCGCTGATCGTTGGGGTCTTTGGGCAGCAGGAGAATTTGCAGCTGCCGCTCCAGCCGGGCGGCGCGCTCCTTCTCGGTGAGAAATTCCTCCCTGGCCAGCTCCCGCAGCTCCGGGTCAGGCTCATTCAGCATGGCCTCCGCCGCCGCGCCGGCCTCCCTGGCCGCCTCATAGTCCTGAAAGGCGGTGACGATGGGCTCCAGGTCGGCCAGCTCCTGATTCAGCCTGGCCACCTGGGCCGGGTCGTCATAGGTCTCCGGCTGGTTCAGCTTGGCCTGAATCACGCTGTGTTGGGTTTGCAGTTGTCGAAGCTTGTCCAGCATGGGAAACCTCCGGTGGAGTGTTAGTGGCTAGTGATTAGTGATTAGTGGATAGAAGCTGTTAGCTGTTAGAGACACCTCCGCCCCCCTGAAAGGCAATGTCATCAACTTAAGGTAACCTCTAAAAACCCTCCCCATATCCTCCACTTTATGGTA
>JAJQET010000331.1 GCA_021201515.1 Clostridiales bacterium
GGCTCAGGGGGGAGTTCGGGGCCTCACTCCCCCCTAAGAACCCCTCTCCTATCCCACTGGGGCTTCGCGCTATCTAATCTGCACGTGGTCTATCCCGTCAGAGACGATGTAACTTGTTACGCACCAAAGCTGCCGCCGATGGCGGCTGGGTACGATTGCCGCCCGTTCCACCCTGCCGAAGGCGGGCGGAACGTGGCGGCAATTTTGTTGTCTTTTGGTTGTGGACATCTGACTGTAAAGGCTACGTTATTCTTCTCAACGGATAGATTGCATCTTTAAGTTGACAACATTGGCAATGCGGGGGGTGAGAGCGCCGAACATCCGGAGATAAAACATTACAAAACGTAATATAATCGGATATGTATACAAAAAGTTCAGCCGACCGCCTATGGCGGCCGGCTGAACCGGCGGTTCAATCAATGCTGACCAGTTTATATTCCCGGCTGCCGAAGACCAGGGCTGCGGCGGCCTCTACGGTGTGGACGCCGTTGCGGCTCTCGATGCGCTCCAGCAGGTGATCCCGGCCGGGGTCGGTGGAGGCGTACACCAGGTCCAAACAGGCCTGGTCCAGGGCGATGGGGTCGGTGGAGGCCAGGGCGCCGATGTCCGCCATGGCGGGGTCCTCCGCCACGGCGCAGCAGTCGCAGTCCACCGACATATTGCACATGGTGTTGATGAACAGGATGTTGCCGTCAAAGTGCCGCACGATGGAGCAGGCGGCGTCCGCCATGGACTCCAGGAAGGAGTCATGGTCGGCGGTCCAGATCTCCTCCTCCACGCCGGCCCCGTGGATATAGGCCTTGCCATGGGAGGAGGCGATGCCGATGGAGATGTTCTTCAGCGCCCCGCCGAAGCCGCCCATTGGGTGCCCCTTGAAGTGGGACAGCACCAGCATGGAGTCATACTTCGCAAGATTCCTGCCCACATAGTTCTTTTGGATGCGTCTGCCGTTGGGGATGTCCAGGACGATTTCGCCGTCCTCGTCCATGATGTCTACCGGGGCGATGTCCGTCCAGCCGTGGAGCTTCATGGTCTCCCAGTGGGCCTGGGTGGTGTTGCGTTTGCCCTCATAGGCGGTGTTGCACTCCACAATGGTGCCCCCTACAAGGTCGATGATGGACTTGTAGAAGGCGGGGCGGATAAAGTTCTGGTTCCCCACCTCTCCGGAGTGGAGCTTGACGGCGATGTTCCCCGGCAGGGGATGGCCCAGGGCCTTGTACAGGTCGATGGTGCGCTGGGGCGTGATCTCTTTTGTGAAATAAACAGTTGACTGCATATGGTTACCTCCGTCTTCCCGCGGCGGCAGCGCCGCTGATTTCCTGCCTACAGTATACCATAACCGGGCGACAGGCTGCAAGCACTTTTCCACGGGGCGGAACCGTTCCCCGCAGGGGAGCGGTGTGCGGAAAATCGGAAAAATTTTCCCTTTTTATCATTCTTCTCTTGCAATTTTGGCCATTCTTTTCTATAATTTTAAGCAGGGAGACTATCTGGACAGAAGGAAGGTAATCGCTTGATTCGTATTGCATTGGTGGACGACGAGCTGGAGCAGCTGGAGCAGTTCCATCAGTACCTCGCGCAGTACCAGGAGGAACGTCATGTGGAGATAGAGGCGGTGGACTTCCCCGACGGGGACGAATTTCTGGAGCGCTATCAAACCCCCTTTGACATTGTGCTGATGGACGTGCAGATGCGCTTTCTGGACGGCATGACCACGGCGGAGCGGCTGCGGAAAATGGACCCTGCGGTGATCATCATCTTCATCACCAATATGCCCCAGTATGCCATCCGGGGCTACGCGGTGGACGCGCTGGACTATGTCCTCAAGCCCCTGACCTATTTTGCCTTTGCCCAGCGGCTGGACCGCGCCCGTCAGCGGCTGAACAGGCGGGAGCGGCACTATATCACCCTCCAGGTACGGGGCGGCGTGCAGAAGGTGGACGTGATGCAGATCTATTATGTGGAGAGCCAGAAGCACGACCTGCTGTTCCACACCTCCGGCGGGGTCTACACCACCCGGGGCACCATGAAGTCGGCGGAGACGCTGCTGGCGGACTACCCCTTTTACCGCTGCAACAAGTGCTACCTGGTGAATCTGGAGCACGTGGACAGCATCCGTGAAAACGAGGCCATGGTAGGCGACACGCCCCTGGTGGTCAGCCGTGGCCGCCGGAGCGACTTCATGACGGCCCTGGCCGCCTATGTGGGGAGCGCGATGTGACGATGGACATGGAAGTGGTGACGACCATAACCGACATCCCCCGGTGGTGTACCGCCCTGGCGGAGTGGCTGGCCTGCGTGGTCTATCTCAGCCAGTGCAGGACGAGCCTGACCAGAGGCCGGCGCTGGCTGCTGGCAGGGGGGGATGCTCTGCCTCCAGGTTCTGTTTATGGAGCTGACGGAGGTCGTGTTCCTGTGGCTGTGGGTGCCCTGTATGCTGGTGGCCATCGGGCTGATGATGCTGTTCATCTACCTGAGCTGTGACATCCGCCCCATTACGGCGGGGTATTACTGCGTCCGGGCCTTCCTGCTGGCGGAGCTGGCCGCCTCCCTGGCGTGGCAGCTGTACTGCTACAACGTCGGCAATCAGGAAGAGGTGCTGTCGCTGGAGATATTGTACACGGCGGTGGTCTACGGCGCGGTGTTCGGCCTGGTCTGGTATCTGGAGAAGTACTGGCTCACCGACAGCCATGACAACCAGATCACCTGGCGGGAGCTGCTTCCCGCCGTCATCATCGGCGGGGCGGTGTTCGCCGTCAGCAACCTGAGCTTTTACTACAGCAACAGCCCCTTCAGCAGCACCGTGGTGTCGGACATTCACAGCATCCGCACCCTGGCGGACCTCAGCGGGGTGGCGCTGCTCTACGCCTTCCACATCCAGCGGGCCAGCCTCCGGGCCAGGTACGAGGTGGAGACGCTGAACACCCTCCTGCAGAGCCAGTACGCCCAGTACTGCCAGTCCAGGGAGAGCATTGAGCTGGTGAACCGGAAGTACCACGACCTGAAGCATCAGATCGTCGTCCTCCGGCAGGAGCCGGACGCGGCCGCCCGCAGCGCCTACCTGGACCAGATGGAGGCGGACATCCGCAGCTACGAGGCCCAGAACAAGACGGGCAACGAAGCGCTGGACATCATCCTCACCGGCAAGACCCTCCAGTGCCAGGAGAACCATATCGCCATCACCTGCGTGGCCGACGGCCACCTGCTGGACTTTATGGACACCATGGACATCTGCTCCATCTTCGGCAACGCCCTGGACAACGCCATCCAGTACGAGCAGACCTTGCCGGACTACGAGCGGCGGGCCATCCGCCTCTCCGTGTCCCAACAGAAGCAGTTCGTGCTGATCCACATCGCCAACTTCTTCGAGGGGACGCTGGACTTTGAGGACGGCATCCCCCAGACCACCAAGGGGGACCGGGCCTTCCACGGCTACGGGGTGAAGAGCATCCGGGCCGCCGCCGAGAAGTACCGTGGCTCCTGCTCCGTGGAGGTGGAGCAGAGCAGCTTCTGCCTGAAGCTGCTGATCCCCCTGCCCCAGAGGGCCAATTCATAAACTGTTCATTTTTGAGCGCCTGCTTTTGACGATTTCTACAAAAAGCGGGCACTCTTTTTTTGCATTATGCACAATATGCTTGCAGTTTGTGCCAAATATTTGCAAGTTGTGCCGCCTCGCCCATTTTCGAAAAACAACCTGCTATAATAGGAGCACTAGCTGCGGGGGAAGGGAAGCACTCCGCGGCAAGTCACGGGCCGCAGGGAAGGGAAGCCCCTGCGGCCCCCACGGCAGACCCTGCCCCGCTGCCGCAGGGCCTGCCAACCCCTGGCGTTTTGGCGGCAGAATATATTAAGGAGGAAAATACACAAAATGCTAAGTCTCATTGTCTCACTGATTACTCCGATTTTGACCGGCATGGGCGTCAGCGCAGCAGATGTTCAGTCCTATGTGGAACTCTGCGCCAGCTACATCTATGCCATCCTGATCCTGTTGGTCGTGATGATTGTTGTCATGGTTTTGGCACACTTCGTCGTGAAGAAGGGCACCCGTCATGTGGTGCGCTGGACTTCCGGCGTTGCCTTTGTCCTGGCCGTGGTCATCATCGCCAACATGATCTGCTATGGCCCCCTGTACAGCAACGTGTCCGTCATCCTGAACGGCGGCGGCGTGGAGCTGTCCGATGAAACTGTGGAAGCCAGCGCCGCCATCGTGCAGGAGCTGGGCGAAGAAGGTATGGTCCTGGTGAAGAACGACGGGCTGCTCCCCCTGTCCTCTGACACCACCAACCTGAACGTCTTCGGCTGGGCTTCCACCAACCCCATCTATGGCGGCACCGGTTCCGGCTCCTCCAGCACGGAGAGCAACGTCAGCATTCTCCAGTCCTTGGCTGACGCCGGTTACACCACCAACGACACCCTGACCCAGATGTATACCGATTACTGCGCCGAGCGGCCTGAGGTCGGTATGTCTGTGCAGGATTGGACGCTTCCCGAACCCACTGCTGAGTACTACACCGACGAAATCATGGAGGAGGCCAAGGAGTTCTCCGACACCGCCGTCATCGTCATCGGCCGCTCCGGCGGCGAGGGCGCTGACCTGCCCACCGACATGAACGCCGTCATCAACGGCACCTACAACATCGCCAGCGATGTTTCCGTCGCGCCGGACAACTACGGCTACACCAACGCTTCCTACACCAACAATGGCGACTATGACGACTTCGACGAGGGCGAGCACTATCTGGAGCTGTCCAACACCGAGGAAGCCATGGTGGAGCTGGTCTGCTCCAACTTCGACAACGTCATCATCGTTGTCAACGCCAACAACACCATGGAGCTGGGCTGGGTGGACGAGTATGATTCCATCAGCGCGGTCATCCTGGCCCCCGGCGCAGGCGTGTCCGGCTTCACCGCTCTGGGTGAGATTCTGAACGGCACCGTCAACCCCTCCGGCAAGACCGCCGACACCTTTGTGAAGGATCTGACCGCCACCCCCACCTACAACAACGCCGGTGCCTTTAACTACACCAACATTGAGGACCTCCAGGAGGCCAACGCCGCCGTCGATGGCGCCTATCAGGGCACCGCAGCCTTCGTTGACTATGTGGAAGGCATCTATGTCGGCTATAAGTACTACGAGACCGCCTCTGACGACGGGGTCATCAACTATGACGACTATGTCCAGTATCCCTTTGGCTACGGCCTGAGCTACACCACCTTCGAGCAGGTCATTGAGAACTTCTCTGTCAGCGACACCACCATCACCTTCGACGTCACCGTCACCAACACCGGCTCTGTGGCCGGCAAGGACGTGGTAGAGGTCTACTACACCCCGCCCTACACCAACGGCG
>JAJQET010000264.1 GCA_021201515.1 Clostridiales bacterium
TAATCGACAGGTATTTTAGGGAATCCAGAAATCTTGCAAATGCCTCTTGCATTTCCCCTTGAGGCTTGTTATAATGCGCTTGTGTCCATAGCGGCGGCATATCCGCAAAATGTGGATTTACTTTCTATATGTGGTTAGTTTTGCCTAATCCTATCTTGTGTTATCTTCTTTTTGAATCCACCAGATATGGAACTGGTATGAGATTCGTTTCATTGGAAACACTAAACCGCGGCCGCCCCGGAACGGACACCGTCCTGTTCCGCTCTGTGACAGATGACAAATAAACTCCTACTTTTAACTCATCGGAAAGGTAAGGTATTCACATGAAACAGCTTGCGCAGTGGGAAGGCTTTGAGGGCCGCATCTGGAAGGAGGAGGTCAACGTCAGGGACTTCATTCAGAAGAACTACCGGCCTTATGACGGCGACGGCACCTTCCTGGCAGGCCCCACCCAGGCCACAAAAACCCTTTGGAACGCCCTCCAGGCCCTCCAGAAGGAGGAGCGGGCCAAAGGCGGCGTGCTGGACATGGAGACGGAGGTGGTCTCCGGCCTCACCGCCTACGGCCCCGGCTATATCGACCCGGCCCTGAAGGAGCTGGAGCAGGTGGTGGGCCTCCAGACGGACAAACCCCTGAAGCGGGCCTTTATGCCCTACGGCGGCATCAAGATGGCGGAGCAGGCCTGCACCACCTACGGCTACCAGCCCAGTCCGGAGCTGCATAAGATTTTTAACGACTACTGCCGCACCCACAACCAGGCGGTGTTTGACGCCTACACCCCGGAGATGAAGCGTGCCCGCCACAGCCACATCATCACCGGCCTGCCCGACACCTACGGCCGGGGCCGCATCGTGGGGGACTACCGCCGGGTGGCCCTGTACGGCATCGACTATTTGATGGAGGAAAAGGCCCACGATTTGGCCAACTGCGGCGACGGCACCATGACCGACGATGTCATCCGCCTGCGGGAGGAGATCGCCCGGCAAATCCGGGCGCTGAAGGGCATGAAGGAGATGGCGGCAATCTACGGCTTTGACATCTCCCAGCCCGCCTGTAACGCGAAGGAGGCCTGCCAGTGGCTGTACTTCGGCTACCTGGCCGCCATCAAGACCCAGAACGGCGCGGCCATGAGCGTGGGGCGCATCTCCACCTTCCTGGACATCTATATCCAGCGGGATTTGGACAGCGGCCTGCTGACCGAGCAGGGGGCCCAGGAGCTGATCGACCATATGGTGATGAAGTTCCGCATGGTGAAGTTCGCCCGTATCCCCTCCTACAACGAGCTGTTCTCCGGCGACCCGGTGTGGGCCACTCTGGAGGTGGCGGGCACCGGCCTGGACGGCCGCTCCATGGTGACGAAGAACGACTTCCGCTTCCTCCACACCCTGGAGAATATGGGGCCCGCCCCGGAGCCAAACCTGACGGTGCTGTACTCCTCCGCCCTGCCGGAGAACTTCAAGCGGTACGCCGCAGGCATCTCCATCAAGACCAGCTCCGTCCAGTACGAGAACGACGATGTGATGAAGCCGGTCTGGGGGGACGACTACTCCATCTGCTGCTGCGTCTCCGCCACCCAGACGGGCAAGGAAATGCAGTTCTTCGGGGCCAGGGCCAACCTGGGCAAGTGCCTCCTCTACGCCATCAACGGCGGCATGGACGAGAAGCTCCACGAGCAGGTGGGGCCCCGGTACGCCCCCATCACCGGCGACTATCTGGACTATGACGAGGTCATTCAGAAGTACACCGTCATGCTTGACTGGCTGGCGGGGCTGTACGTCAACGTGCTGAACCTGATCCAGTATATGCACGACAAGTACTATTATGAGGAGGCGGAGATGGCGCTGATCGACACCGACGTGCGCCGCACCTTCGCCACCGGCATCGCAGGCTTCTCCCATGTGGTGGACTCCCTCAGCGCCATCAAGTACGCCAGGGTGAAGGTCATTCGGGACGAGACGGGGCTGGCCGTGGACTATCAGGTGGAGGGCGACTTCCCCAAATACGGCAACGACGACGACCGGGCGGACGACATCGGCGTATGGCTGCTGCGCACCTTCCTGGACATGATCAGGCGCCGCCACACCTACCGCAACTCCGAGGCCACCACCTCCATCCTGACCATCACCTCCAACGTGGTCTACGGCAAGGCCACCGGGGCCACACCGGACGGCCGGAAGGCTTACGCCCCCTTCGCCCCCGGCGGCAACCCCAGCTACGGCGCGGAGCAGAATGGCCTGCTGGCCAGCCTGAACTCGGTGGCCAAGTTGCCCTATCACTGGGCGCTGGACGGCATCTCCAACACCCAGACCATCAACCCTGCCGCCCTGGGGCCACAGCTGGCGGGAGCGGGTGAACAACCTGGTACAGGTCATGGACGGCTACTTTGACCAGGGGGCACACCACCTGAATGTCAACGTCTTTGGCAAGGAGAAGCTGATGGACGCCATGGAGCATCCGGAGAAGGAGGAGTACGCCAACTTCACCATCCGGGTCTCCGGCTACGCCGTGAAGTTCATCGACCTGACCCGGGAGCAGCAGCTGGATGTGCTCGCCCGCACCTGCCACGGCGGGCTGTAAGAGAACGTCCCTTTCACACACCCCCACCGGACGCCGGTTCTTTCGTCGGCGTCCGGTTTGTCCCCTTTCTTTTTGACGATAAAGGAGGTATCCCCTATGGAGTCCGCGGAACACGCTGTGCTGGGCAACGTACACTCTTTGGAGACCTTCGGCCTGGTGGACGGGCCGGGGGTTCGGTTCGTGGTGTTTTTGCAGGGGTGCCGGATGCGGTGCCGGTACTGCCACAACCCGGAGACCTGGCGCATCGGCGCAGGCCAGCCCTGGACGGCCAAAGCCCTGTTTGACCGGGCCTACCGCTACCACAACTATTGGGGCAAAAACGGCGGCATCACCGTCAGCGGGGGAGAGCCGCTGCTGCAAATCGACTTCCTCATTGAATTTTTCACCCTGGCGAAGCAAAAAGGCGTCCACACAACCCTGGACACGGCGGGGAACCCCTTCACCTTTGAGGAACCGTTTTTCGGCAAATTCCAGCGGCTGATGGAGGTCACCGACCTGGTGATGCTGGACATCAAGGACACCAGCCCGAAGGGCCACAAGGCCCTGACGAAGTGGGATAATCAAAACATCCTGGACATGGCCCGCTGCCTCTCCGACATGGGGAAGGCGATGTGGATTCGGCGGGTGCTGGTGCCCGGTCTGACGGACGACCCGGCGGAGCTGACCCGGCTCCGGGCTTTCCTGGACACCCTGGACACGGTGGAGCGGGTGGAGGTGCTGCCCTATCACACCCTGGGGCTGCCCAAGTGGCAGGAACTGGGTATCCCCTACCCGCTGGAGGGGGTACGGACCCCCACCGAGGCGGAGGTGGCCCAGGCAGAGGAGCTGCTGGGTATCCAAAGCCAGGAGACAGAGGAATAACGGGGGCTGCGGCGCGGGAGGAAAACCCGCGCCGCGGCTTTTTGCCGTTTCGCTCTGCGGGGGCATGGAAACCGCTCCCCGGCAGAACTTATTTGAAAATGCGAATCTAAGGTTGATAAACCGGCCTCCATCCGGTATAATATCCTTAAATAAACTGTGTAATGCCTGCGCATTGGGCGCAGGAAAACCCATAAGGATGTGAACGAAATGAAACTGTTGATTCAAAACGGAAGGCTGGTGGACCCGGCCGCTGGGAGCAGCAGGGTGACAAATCTGCTGATCGAGGACGGAAAAATCGCGTGGATCGGCCGTCAGGCCCCGGAGGAGGCGGATCAGGTGCTGGACGCCCAGGGCCTGGTGGTGTCGCCGGGGCTGATTGATATGCACGTCCACCTTCGGGACCCGGGGCAGACCCACAAGGAGGACATCGTCACCGGTACGGCGGCGGCGGCCCACGGCGGCGTGACCACAGTGGTCTGTATGCCCAACACCACCCCCACGGCGGACACGCCGGAGGTGATTCAGTACATCATCGACAAGGCCCGCAACGAGGGCAGCGGCGTCAACGTGCTGCCGGTGGGCGCGGTGTCCAAAGGGCTGAAGGGGCAGGAGCGCACCCGGTTCCGGCCGCTGAAGGAGGCGGGGGCCGTGGCCCTCTCCGACGACGGGATGCCCATCATGAACGCGGACATGATGCGGGACGCCCTGCTCCGGGCAGGACGGTACGGGATGCCCATCCTCTGCCATGAGGAGGACATCAACATGGTGCATAACTATGCGGTGAACGAGGGAAACCTCTCCCGCCAGATGGGGATTCCCGGCCGCCCGGCCATCGCGGAGGAGATCATGGTCATGCGGGACGCCATGCTGGCGGAGGAAACGGGCCAGCCGGTGCATATCTGCCACGTCTCCACCGCCAGAACCGTGGGTATCATCCGTAGCTACAAGCGCAAAGGTGTGCAGATCACCTGTGAGACCTGCCCCCAGTACTTCACGCTGACGGAGGATGAGGTGCTGACCCGCTCCACCCTGGCCCGGGTGAACCCGCCCCTCCGTACCCAGAAGGACGTGGACGGGATTCTAGCGGGCCTCCAGGACGGCACCATCGACTGCATTGTCACCGACCACGCCCCCCACTCCGCTGAGGAGAGGCCCGCCCCCTGGAGGAGGCCCCCAGCGGCATGGTGGGGCTGGAGACCAGCCTGGCCCTGGCCCTGACCGAGCTGTATCACACCGGGCGGATGAGCCTTGCCGAGGTGCTGGGGAAGATGACCGCCAACCCCGCCGCCATCCTCCGCATTCGGAAGGGCACCCTGGGCATCGGCGCGGACGCGGACCTGACCATCTTTGACCCCAATGAGAAGTGGGAGATCGACCCCAGCCGGTTCCGCTCCAAGGCACGGAATACCCCCTTTGCCGGGCGGCAGGTCCGGGGCCGGGTGAAGTACACCATCGTGAACGGCAGAGTCATTTACGATTACAGGGCGGACGGGGATTGAGGAGGCCCTTGTTGTGCCTATGGCGGCAACTTGGGATGCAATCCATCCTTTCGATAGGAGCAAAGCGTGGCGGGACAGTCAGATTTTAGCGACCAAAGGACAACAAAATTGCACGTTCCGCCCGCCCTCGGCAGGGCGGAACGGCAATCCCTGCCAGCCGCCATCGGCGGCAGTCTCACCACCTGAAAGTTACTTCGTCACTGACGGGATAGACCACTCTAGGGCTGGACAGCGCGAAGCCCCAGCGGGATAGGAGAGGGGTTCTTAGGGGGGAGCGAGGCCCCGAGCTTCCCCCTGAGCCGCCTTCTTTCCCCCATTTCTTGGCGGAGCAAGAAATGGGGCCCCCGGAGGGAAACCACTTATTTCCTTTCTCAATCCTTATCTAA
>JAJQET010000009.1 GCA_021201515.1 Clostridiales bacterium
CGTCCAGACAGCCGGGGGCGGTGTCAATGCTGCATTCCAGCCAAACTTGTTCCATCATGGATTCCTCGTTTCAGATAAAAATGGTGACGACGCTGGCCGCCAGGGCCAGCAGCCCGCAGACCCAGAAGCAGGGGGAACGCAGGCACATCCGCCGTTTCGTGGCCCCGTCATAGGGCAGCGGCCCCGGGTCGAAGCTGTAGTGGCGAAAACGCTTCAAAAAGATGTAGACGGTAAAGACAATGCAGGCCAGCAGTCCCAACCCCAGGAAGGAGTATACCAGATCCGGCAGGGGAAGGGATAGCAGGACGGAGACGGCATTGGTGCAGGCGTGGAGCAGGATGCACTCCCGCAGGCGGCCGGTGAGAATGGCCACGCTGCCCAGCACAATCCCCAGGGCGAAGGCGTAGAGCAGCTGATACAGGTTCTGGTGCATCAGGGCGAAGGCTGCGGCGGAGAGGAGGATGGCGCTGACGTCCCCCAGGGCCCGGCACCGGTTCAGGTACAGCCGGCGGAAGAGGAACTCCTCACACACCGGGGCCACCACCACGGTGGTGAAGGCGTACAACCCCAGGGAGATGCCGCCCAGGGAGTCCAGAATGTTGGTGGTCTCCGTGCCGGACACGGCCTCGATGAGGTCAATGAGGCCATAGGTCACATAGGCGAAGAGGTACAGCGTCCCGATGCAGAAGGGGATGGCGATGGCCAGCTCCCGCCCCGGGAGGGGCCGGGGTACCGGTTTCTCCGCCCTGGGCATCTTCCGCAGCACCAGAGGGATGATGATCATCGGCGGCAAATAGGAGCAGATGTCGTTGACCAGCAGCAGACCGGCGTAGCCGGGCATAATGCCATGCCGCAGGAGCAGCGGCACCACCACCCCGTCATACAGGTCAAAGGCCGCCACCGCGAACAGCTGGGTGAATAAAAGAATACAAACCACGCAGAGCATGGCTCTGCCGTAACATTTGCGCAAATCCTTCCTGAAAAAGACGATTTCCAACTAAAAAGCCCCTTTCTATTGGCGTTCCATTTTAGTATAACAGGTTTTTACAAAATTGACAACGTGTGATATAATATTCTTTGTATCAAACGAAAACTCCTCCGATTCGGAGAGAATGCCCATAAAGGAGATTGCGTTATGGCGACCAAGGCAGATGTGGCCATTATCGGCTGCGGAGAGGCCGGCATTTTTGCCGCCTACGAATTGACGGAGAAACGCCCCGATCTGCGGGTGGTGATTCTGGATCAGGGCGCGGACATTTACAGCCGCCGCTGCCCCATTGTGGCGGGGAAGGTGGATCGCTGCATCCACTGCCCGGTGTGCGACACCATGTGCGGCTTCGGCGGGGCCGGGGCCTTTTCTGACGGAAAGTTTAACTTCACCACGGAATTTGGGGGCTGGCTGACGGACTATATGCCCGCCGCCCAGGTGATGGAGCTGATTCACGACGTGGACACCATCAACGTCCGCTTCGGCGCCACCACGGAACTGTACTCTACCTCTACGCCGGAGGCGGTGGCCCTGGAGAAGCAGGCGCTGGAGCACGACCTCCATCTGCTCCAGGCCCAGTGCAAACACCTGGGGACGGAGAACAACCTGAACATCCTGACCAACATCTATGAATACCTGAAGGACAAGGCGGAGTTCCGCTTCCGCACCGCCGTGGAGCAGATTTGCCCCATCGAAGGCGGCGGTTACCATCTGGTCTGCGCCAGAGGGGAGGACGTGGACTGCACCACCCTGCTGGCCGCCCCCGGCCGTTCCGGGGCGGAGTGGTTCGCCTCCCAGTGCAAGGGCATGGGCATCCCCCTGATCAACAACCAGGTGGACATCGGCGTGCGGGTGGAGCTGCCCGCCAAGGTGTTCGAGCATATCACCGATGTGGTGTACGAGTCCAAGCTGGTGTACCGCACCAAGCAGTATGGCGACAAGGTCCGCACCTTCTGCATGAACCCCTACGGCTATGTGGTGGCGGAGAGCGTGGAGGGCATCAACACCGTCAACGGCCACAGCTATTCCGACCCCGCCCTCCGCAGCGAGAACACCAACTTCGCCCTGCTGGTGTCCAACCGCTTCACGGAGCCCTTTAACGAGCCCTACCGCTACGGCAAGCACATCGCCAGCCTGTCCAATATGCTGTCCGGCGGGGTGCTGGTGCAGCGGTTCGGCGACCTGGTGAAGGGTGTGCGTACCAACCAGCACCGGCTGAGCCAGTCCTTCACCCGGCCCACTTTGAAGGCCGCCGTCCCCGGTGACCTGAGCCTTGCCATGCCCAAGCGCCAGCTGGACGACATCATTGAGATGATTTACGCCCTGGACAAGCTGGCCCCCGGCACCGCCAACTATGACACCCTGCTCTACGGCGCGGAGGTGAAGTTCTACTCCAGCCGCATCCAGCTTTCCAATGAGCTGGAGACCCCCATGCGGAACTTCTTCGCCGCCGGAGACGGGGCGGGCACCACCCGGGGTCTGGCCCAGGCCGGGGCCAGCGGCATGAAGGTGGCCAGGGTGATCCTGAATCGTCTGGAACAGGCATGACCCGGCACGGGTTTTACCCCGTTTTATGTAAAAGTGCGGATGAAAGCGGAACCTTTTGTGGAAAAAAGTAAAAAAATCCGAAGAATCCCCTTGCAGCTTTTCGCCTTCCGCATTATAATAGAGTCAATGCGGAGACTGCCGCAGATGATTTTCGAGACTCTGAGCAGGAGGTTCTATATTATGTTGGATATTAAAATTGAACTGACCAAATGTCCGAAGGAGAAGCCCACCGACGAGAGCAAGCTGGGCTTCGGCAAGCTGTTCAGCGACCATATGTTCGTCATGGACTACACCGAGGGCCAGGGCTGGCATGACCCCCGCATCATCCCCTACCAGCCCTTCTCCCTGGACCCGGCCACAGTGGTATTCCACTATGCCCAGGAGATTTTTGAGGGCATGAAGGCTTACCGCACCGCCGAGGACAAAATTCTGCTGTTCCGCCCGGACTGCAACGCCCGCCGCCTGAACGACTCCGCCGACCGCCTGTGCATCCCCAACATCCCGGAGGAGGACTTTATCCAGGCCGTGTCCACCCTGGTCAGCGTGGAGCGGGATTGGGTGCCCCATTCCGCGGACACCTCCCTGTATATCCGCCCCTACATCTTTGCCACTGACGTGGGCCTGGGCGTCCACGCCTCCAAGCACTATATCTTCTCCATCATCTGCTCCCCCTCCGGCGCGTACTATGCCGAGGGCATCGACCCGGTGCGCATCTACGTGGAGGATGAGTACATCCGTGCGGCCCCCGGCCTCACCGGCTTTACCAAGTGCGGCGGCAACTACGCCGCCTCCATCAAGGCCGGCGAGCTGGCTGAGGAGCAGGGCTTTGCCCAGGTGCTGTGGCTGGACGGCGTGGAGAAGAAGTATGTGGAAGAAGTCGGCTCCATGAACATCATGTTCAAAATCGACGGCAAAATCTACACCGCCGCCACCGTGGGCACCGTGCTGCCCGGCGTCACCCGCCGCAGCTGCATCGAGCTGTGCAAGGACTGGGGCTATGAGGTCATCGAGGGCAAGCTGGCCATCGCGGACATCATGGCCGCCGCCAAGGAGGGCAAGCTGGAGGAGGTCTTTGGCACCGGCACCGCCGCCGTGGTCTCCCCGGTGAAGGAGCTGAAGTGGAAGGACGAGACCGCCTATATCGGCGACGGGAAGATCGGCCCCCTAACCCAGAAGCTGTACGATACCCTGACCGGCATCCAGTGGGGCAAGCTGCCTGACGATAAGGGCTGGACCGTGGAGGTCAAATAAGGCTGGCTCCATTTAGAACATCATACTGAAACAAAACCGGCGCAGCGTTTCGCTGCGCCGGTTCGCGTTTTTTGTGGGGGCACCGCCCCACAGGAATCTGTGGGGCGGTGCTTGCGGCTTTCTTTCCGATTACAGCACGAAGAAGGTGCAGGTGCCGGGGGCGACCTGGACAGTCCCCGCCGCCTGGGCCTCCGGAGCCATCTCAGGCAGGGTGTTGCCCTCGCCCAGCACCAGAGGCTTGCCGTTCAGGGTCATGACGGTGGCCCGTATGTTGCCGCCCTCGCCGGCCAGGGTGTAGCGCTGGGCGTCCTTGGGCAGCTCCACCGTGGTGGCCTCGGTGAGAGAGTTGTTGATGACCAGATAGACCACGCCGTCCTTTCCGTCCTTCCGGTTGTGGGCGTAGACGTGGGCGCCCTCCCGAATCGGTTCGCCAGTGTCATAGACGGTGGTACCCATCAGGCGGTTCCACAGCAGCACGGCGAAGTAGTTGGGCCGGGGGTCAAACACCTGGCGAGCCAGGAAGCCGTAGTCAGAGCTTGCCAGCGTGTTGTGGAAGATGACGCCGCTGGTGACGGCGGCGAAGCCGCCCAGCTCGTTCAGGGTGCGGATAACGTCCAAGTAGGTGGAGGCCCAGGTGTCGCCGCCGCCGCCGGCGTCGCCGGACTCGGTGACCCACATCTCGCCGCCGGGGACATACTTGTCCCGGAAGGGCGCATAGGTGCGGGCGAAGGTGGGCGCTGTGGCCAGGTATTCCTCGCCGTTGGCCTCCGAGGCCTGCCAATGCCCGGAGGGCATGACGGAGGCCAGCCGCTCCGAGACGCCGTTATAATAGTGATAGCTGAACACGTCCAACAGCTCCGTGGTGCCGGCCATCAGGTCGTCGCAGCCGCAGCACTCAGAAACCATCTGCTCCACGCCGCCGCTGCGGCCAAAGGTGACGCTGTCGCCGCCGGTGGTGCTGGGGCCGACCTTGATGCATTCGGGATAGTTCGCATCCAGCCACTTGAAGAACAAATCCTGATCTCTCCGGTAGTCCGCCGGGGTGTAGCCTGCGGGGAAGCCGGTGTCCTCCATCATATTGGGCTCGTTGGTGAACTCGGCGGCGTCGATGGGCACGCCGTACTCCTTGCTCAGGCCGAACAGCTTTTCCGCCTCGGAGGGGTTCCAGGGCTCCTCCGCGGAGTGGAGGCCGGGGCAGTTGGCCACGGAGACGATGAGCTTGGCCCCCACCGCCTTCACGAAGTCCAGCACGCCGATCCACTGTTCTTTGGTCAGCACGTTCAGATAGCCATCCGGCACCTTGCCGTTGGTGGTGCCGTCGAAGTCATAATAGGTCTTGGTGGCCCAGGTGCCGGAGACCCGCATCCACACGGGGCCAAGCTCCTTCGCCAGGGCGCGGAGCTTCTCATTGTACAGGTCGATGGGGGGATAGACCTGCATCAGATCCTTGTACATGGCGGCGATGCCCTCGGCGGTGGGCTCCACATAGAACTCCTCCGTTCCGGCCACCTGCCCCGGCGTGTACGCCTTC
>JAJQET010000033.1 GCA_021201515.1 Clostridiales bacterium
CCTGGTAGGCGTCCAGGGCGGCCCGGTCCTCCAGCAGCACCTGGAGGGCGATGTCGTAGGAGCGGGGGGAGTGAAGGAAGTCCACCCCCACCTCGATGTCCCGAATCATGGGCACCTTCCCTTTCATGGAGAGGGCAATCTCCTTCGCTTTGGCGCACAGCTCCGGGGTGGGCTCCTTCAGCTTGAACAGAACAATGTGACGAATCATAACCGGTTCCTCCGTAACGTTTATCAGGATGCCCCTATTTTACCACAAACCGCCGGCGGTTTCCACCGGTTCGGCCCGATTTTTTGAAAATCGGAGAAATGGGCCGACACTTGCACAGGTTGCTGTGTTGAAGCGCAGGGGCGCTGTGGTGCAGGATTTCCATCATTTTCTATTTTCCTCCGCACGTTTTTTACGTTTTGCACAAAAAAGGGGGCCGCTATACCGGGAACAATTTCTGAGAAAATGCCGCACTTCGCTCTTGCAAAAGATGAACAATCTGTTAAAATAGAGGGATAGGATTTCTGTTGCATTTTGTCGAAGGGAGCAGGAGGAAGCTATGGCATATACCCGTCAGGAAGCGCTGGAGACCCTGCTGCGGGCCTACAGCGTCTGGTACGACGTCACCCGCTGCAACGAGGGGGACGCGCCCATGGTGGCCCAGGCCGCCTTTCATGAGCAGGGGACAGGCTACTTCTTCTCCAAAAAGGCCAAGATGTGGGGGGCCGACCGGAACGAGTACGCCTACTTCTTCTCCGTCCCCCATCTGACGGAGGATGTGGCCCGGCGCTGCATCGCCCAGGCCCAGGGGCTGGGCGACGAGTTGATCGTCCCCGGCAGGGAGCATATGTGTTCCTACATCGTGGCGGAGATTCTCTGTGATACGGCGGATGAGGCTGCAATTCAGGCCGTCCGACGCTATCACCGCCGGAAAAGTTTTCAATTTTCGCTTCAGGGCTGGACGGAGACCCATACCGCCCTGGTCGAGCTGGGGAAGGACTCGATTGTCACCAATCCGGATGGACGGCTGACAGCGAAATTTTTGAAAAGCGCACTGTACCCCAAACCAAAAAAGCCCGGTCCGGTGCGTAAACTGTTGAAAAAGCAAGGAGTGTAGGAAACAACATGAATGGTTTAGTACTGTTAATCATCTCGGTTGCTGTGCTGGTCTGCGGCTATATCTTCTATGGCGGCTGGCTGTGCAAGCAGTGGGGCGTTGGTGAGAGCGATGAGCCCACCCCCGCCCACACCATGGAGGACGGCGTGGACTACGTCCCCGCCAAGGCCCCTGTGCTGATGGGCCACCACTTCTCCTCCATCGCAGGCGCGGGCCCCATCACCGGCCCCATCAACGCGGCGGCCTTTGGCTGGCTGCCCTGTACCCTGTGGATCCTGGTGGGCGGCATCTTCTTCGGCGGCGTCCATGACTTTGGCTCTCTGATTGCCTCTGTCCGTCACGGCGGCAAGTCCATCGGTGAGATCATCTCCGCCAACATGTCCAAGCGGGCCAAGCGGCTCTTCATCATCTTCGCTTACCTGACCCTGATCCTGGTGGTGGCCGCCTTCGCCGCCATCGTGGCCGGCACCTTCGCCGCCACCTATGACGAGTCCGGCGCCCTGGATACGGCTGCTTCCCTCAGCGCTGCCCGGGTGGCTATGGTGTCCCTGTTGTTCATCGTCATCGCCATCGTCTTTGGCTTCCTGGTCTATCGCCGGAATATGCCCATGGGCGTGTCCACGGTGCTGGGCGTGGTTGCCATCGTCCTGATCATCGTCATTGGCATGAACTTCCATCCCATCTATCTGTCCAACAACACCTGGATGTGGATTGTGGGCCTGTACATTGCCATTGCCTCTGTCACCCCGGTGTGGATCCTGCTCCAGCCTCGTGACTATCTCTCCTCCTTCCTGTTGTACGCCATGATTGCCCTGGCCGTCGTGGGTGTGGTGCTGGCCCATCCCTCTATGGACAGCATGGCCACCGCCGAGTGGGCTGTGGAAGGCTCCTCCGGCACCACCTATCTGTTCCCGGTGCTGTTCACCACCATCGCCTGCGGCGCCATCTCCGGCTTCCACTCCCTGATCTCCTCCGGCACCACCTCCAAGCAGCTGGATAAGGAGACCGATGCCAAGCCCATCGCCTACGGCGGTATGCTGCTGGAGTGCGTGCTGGCCATCCTGACCCTGTGCGCCATCGCCTATGCCTACAGCTGGAACGCGGCCAACCCCGACTCCGCCCTGTCCGGCGCCACCGCCATCTTTGGCGGCGGCATCGCCCACATGATTGACGATACCATCCCCGGCACCTACAGCGTCATTTACACCCTGCTGGTGCTGACCTACTCCGCCTTCTGCCTGACCAGTCTGGACACCGCCGCCCGTATGGGCCGGTTCATGTTCCAGGAGTTCTGGCTGGACTCCTCCGCCGGTGAGACCCCGGAGAACGTCACCGGCTACAAGAAGGTGCTGTCCAACCCCTATGTGGCCACCATCATCACCGTGGTGCTGGGCGTGCTGCTGGGCCTGAACGGCTATGCCAAGATCTGGGCGCTGTTCGGCTCCGCCAACCAGCTGCTGGCGGCCCTGGCCCTGCTGGCCGTTGCCACCTGGCTGGGCAACGTGGGCAAGAATAACAAGATGTTCCTGATCCCCATGGCCTTCATGCTGGTGGTCACCATCTGCTCCCTGGCCATCAACACCATGAACCAGTTCAACCTCATCGCCGCCGGCGGCGCCGACTGGGGCCCCTGGGCCCAGGCCATCATCGGCATCCTGCTGATTGTCCTGGCAGTGGTGCTGGCCATTGAGGGCGTCCAGACCCTGAGCAAACAGAGCAAAGCGGCCAAGGCGTAACGCCTGACCCGCTTCCCCCTTCCCAAAACGGAAAGGCGGCGTCCACAGGACGCCGCCTTTTTGCGCCGTTGCACTTTCCCCAAAACTGTGGTACACTGACATTACCGAACCATTCATTCCCCCACAAAGGAGCGACCGCCATGGAACCCATCATCACCACCCTTGCCGCCGAGCTGAACCTGAACCCCACCCATGTGGAGAACGTGGTGCGCCTGGTGGACGAGGGCAACACCATTCCCTTCATTGCCCGCTACCGGAAGGAGCTGCACGGCGGCATGGACGACACCACCCTCCGGACCCTGTTCGACCGTCTGAACAGCCTCCGGGCCCTGGCCGCCCGGAAGGAGGAGGTGAAGCGCTCCATCGAGAACCAGGGCAAGCTGAC
This sequence comes from Clostridiales bacterium, assembly GCA_021201515.1. GTDB lineage: Bacteria > Bacillota > Clostridia > Oscillospirales > Oscillospiraceae > Onthomonas. The sequence continues at coordinate 3,225 of JAJQET010000033.1, forward strand.
AGAGGAGCTGGCCGCCGCCATCGACGCCGCCGCCACCCAGGCCGCCGTGGAGGACCTGTACCGCCCCTATAAGCAGAAGCGCCGCACCAGGGCCACCATTGCCAGGGAGCGGGGGCTGGAGCCCCTGGCGGCCAAGCTGCTGCTCCAGCAGCCAGACGCCGACCCGGAGGCCCTGGCCGCCCCCTATGTGGATGAGGAGAAGGGGGTGCCTGACGTGGCCGCCGCCCTCCAGGGGGCCAACGACGTGCTGGCGGAGACGGTCAGCGACGATGCGGACATCCGCGCCCTCCTGCGGGAGCTGGCCCAGAAGCGGGGCAGCATCGTCTCCACCGCGGCGAAGCCCGATGAGGACAGCGTGTATCGGATGTATTATGAGTTCTCCCAGCCGGTGAGCCGGGTCCAGGGCCACCAGACCCTGGCCATGAACCGGGGAGAGAAGGAGGGCTTCCTGAAAATTTCCCTGAGCCTGGACTCGGAGCTGGCCCTCCGGCAGATGGGCCGCAGGCTGCTCCACGGCGGCGGCAAATGCACCGACCTGGTGCGAGCCGCCATCGAGGACAGCTACAGCCGCCTGATCTTCCCCTCCCTGGAGCGGGAGATACGCTCTGCCCTGACGGAGACCGCCAGCGAGGGGGCCATCAAAATGTTCGCCCTGAACCTGCGGCCCCTGCTGATGCAGCCCCCGGTGAAGGGCAGTGTCACCATGGGACTGGACCCCGGCTACGCCCACGGCTGCAAGGTGGCGGTGGTGGACGGCACCGGCAAGGTGCTGGACACCACGGTGGTCTACCCCACCTTCGGCGCGCGCCGCCGGAACGAGTGTATTCAGGAGCTGAAAGGGCTGATTTTGAAGCACCGGGTCCGCCACCTCTCCATCGGCAACGGCACCGCCTCCCGTGAGACGGAGGCCATGGCGGTGGACCTGATCCGCGACCTGGCGGGCACCCCCATGGAGGGGAAGGTCAGCTATATGATCGTCAACGAGGCGGGGGCCAGCGTCTATTCCGCCTCCAGGCTGGCGGCGGAGGAGTTCCCCCAGTACGATGTGAACCTGCGTTCCGCCGTCTCCATCGCCCGGCGGCTCCAGGACCCCCTGGCGGAGCTGGTGAAGATTGACCCCAGAGCCATCGGCGTGGGCCAGTACCAGCACGATATGCCCCAGGCCAGGCTCAGCGAGGCGTTGGACGGTGTGGTGGAGGACTGCGTCAACGCCGTGGGGGTGGACGTGAACACCGCATCCCCCTCCCTCCTCCAGCGGGTATCCGGCCTGAACGCCACCACCGCGAAAAACATCGTGAAGTACCGGGAGGAGAACGGCGTCTTTACCAGCCGGAAGCAGCTTCTGAAGGTGCCCAAGCTGGGGCCGAAGGCCTTTGAGCAGTCCGCAGGCTTCCTCCGTGTGCCGGAGAGCGACAACCTGCTGGACAACACCGGCGTCCACCCGGAGAGCTATCAGGCGGCGGAAAAGCTGCTGACCCTGTGCGACTACACCCTGGAGGATGTGGAGCAGGGGAAGATCGTCCTGCTCTCCGGCCGCCTGAAGCAGGTGGGGGAGACCCGTGCCACCGCTTACTGCGGCGTCGGCATGGCCACCCTGAACGACATCGTGAAGGAGCTGATGAAGCCGGGCCGGGACCCACGGGACGAGCTGCCCAAGCCCATCCTCCGCACCGACGTGCTGGAGATGAAGGATTTGAAGCCTGGTATGGTGCTGACCGGTACGGTGCGCAACGTCATCGACTTCGGCGTGTTCGTGGACATCGGGGTGCACCAGGACGGGCTGGTGCATATCTCCCAGGTGGCCGACCGGTATATTAAGCACCCCAGCGAGGTGGTGTCCGTGGGCGACGTGGTGAAGGTGGTCGTGCTGGACGTGGACGAGAAGAAGAAGCGGATTTCCCTGTCTATGAAGCAGGCGAAGTGAGGGGCGACAGCCGCCCCTGCGGGGCGGAGCTGTTAGCTGTTAGTGGCTAGTGGCTAGAAGCGATTCGCTGCCTGTAGTAGAGCGTGAAGCCTAAATCTTTGCTTTTTTGTAGGGGCGGCCCTTGGCCG
>JAJQET010000302.1 GCA_021201515.1 Clostridiales bacterium
CCCCGCCCCCCCGCCCGGCCTCGGCAAAGGCTGAATCGGCTGTGACTTCGGAATCCTCTGCGCAATCCGAGTCAGTGGCGACCTCCGAATCTTTCGCTCAACCCGAATCTGCAGCAGATTCGGAATCCGTTGCGTCTGCGGAAGAATCCACAGCGGAAGAAGAACCACCCAATTCTTCCGAAATTGACCCTGACGAAGGCTCTGTTGTCTCATCCGAAACCAGTGAAGCGAACTCGTCCGAGGCAACTTCTGAAGACTCTGAAGAACTGGTTGACGGTATGCGCCCCGAAATCAAGCAGGCGATTGACGATTACGAAGCGTTCTTTGATGAATACTGTGAATTCCTGATAACATACAGCGAATCTGATAATCCCACAACTCTACTTACTCAGTATGCCGAATTCATGGCGCAATATGCCACAACCATGGCCAGTTTTGAAGCAATGGCCGATGAAGATTTGAATGATGCAGAACTGCTTTATTACACCGAGGCCAGCGCACGCATTACGCAGGAACTCCTGGAGACGTCCGCAACCATCAGCGGCTCTTAGGCATACCACATCACACAAAAGGAGCACCCTATGTCAACCTCTATCCTCTTCCTGGGCACTGGCGACGCCATGCCCATGCTGCGCTACAACACCTGCTGGCTGCTGGAGCAGCCGGAGGCGTCCCTTCTGGTGGACGGAGGCGGCGGCCTGGAGACGGTGAAGCGCCTTCACAGACTGAACTACGACCTGAACCGCATCCGCGCCATTTTCCTGACCCACGGCCACACCGACCACCTGCTGGGGGCCATCTGGGTGCTGCGGTCCATCGGCCAGCAGATGCGGCGGGGCGGCTATGAAGGAGAACTTCGGGTGCTGGCCCACAGGGAGCTGTGTGAGCTGGTGGACACCATCTGCCGCACCTCCCTCAACGGGCCGGTTTACGACCTGTTCGGCAGCCGCATCCTCCTGTGTCCCGTGGAGGACGGGGAGACGGTGGCAGCGGCGGGGTTGACCCTGACCGCCTTCGACATCCACTCTGTCAAGCTCCGGCAGTTCGGATTCCGCGCCCTGCTGCCCGACGGCACAAGCGTGGTCACCCTGGGGGATGAGCCCTTTCAGGAGGACTGCCGCCCCTATGCTGAAGGGGCGGACTGGCTGCTCAGCGAGGCCTTCTGCCTCTACGAGGACCGGGAGCGGTATCACCCCTACCGCATCAGCCACGCCACCGCCCTGGACGCCGGCCGCAACGCGGCCTCGCTGAACGCGAAGAATCTGGTGCTCTATCACACCCGGGACTACGGGGCGGACCGCCGGGAACGGTTCACCGCCGAGGCACAAAGCGTATTCAGCGGGAACATCTGGGTTCCGGAGGATTTGGAACGGATCAACCTTTGACGGCTCCCATATCAGAATCAGAAGGCAGGCCCCTGAGCGGGGCCTGTTTTTTTCGCAGTCCCCGCAAATTTTCCCGCAATCCCTGTGACTTTTCCGGTGTTTCCCCGTCTAACTTACAGTAAACCGACAGAAGGGAGGGAACCCCATGGACGCCTTTGAAACACTCTACCGCAAAAGCTCCGGCAAGGTCTATCGCTACCTGCTCTCCCTGACGGGCAGCCCGGAGCGGGCGGAGGAGCTCACCGCCGAGACCTTTTACCGGGCCTATCTCCACATCGACCGGTTCCAGGGCCGCAGCTCGGTGGACACCTGGCTCTTCTCCATTGCGAAAAACGTGTGGCGGACGGAGCAGCGGCGGGCCGGGCGGCTTGCCGAACTGCCGGAGGACAGACCGGAGGAGGGCGACCCCTTCTGGACGAGACTGGAGGACCACGACAGCGCCATGGAGATTCATCTGGCCCTCCACCGTCTGCCGGAGCCCTTCCGGGAGGTGTTCACCCTGCGGGTGTTCGGGGAGCTGAAATTTGCCGACATCGGGGCGATTTTCGGCAAGTCGGAGTCCTGGGCGAAAATGCCCTACTAGCGGGGCCAGGACAAGCTGCTCCCCCTCTTAACCGCGGAGGAATCATCATGAAGTTAAGCTGTGACCTGATTCGGGACCTGCTGCCCGCTTATGTGGAGGGGGACTGCTCCCAGGACACAAAGGCCGCCGTGGAGGAGCATCTGGCCCAGTGCGCCGACTGCCGCGCCTGCTGTCAGCGGATGGGCCATCCCATTCCGGAGCCCCCCGCCGATGACGGAGAGGCCGCCGCCCTCCGCACCTACGCCGCCAAGGTGCGCCGCCACAAGGCCCGGCGGGTGGTGGCGACGGTGGCCGCCGTCCTGGTGCTGGCCGTCCTGGGGACAGTGCTGGCGCTGACGTTGCACACCATGGTCTACCAGCGCCGCCCGCTGGTGTATGAGCAGGAGGAGGGCATCTGGAATCTGACGGAGGAGGAGCTGACCACCACCGCCGGGGAGGTGGACACCTACACCCTTTTTACCAACTACGCCCAGATCGTCGTCACCGTAACCTGCGGGGACGGAGAGGACGGGGTGATTTACCTCTATGCCGACGGCGCTGCCATCCAGGAATACGCCTTTGACGGGGACGACCCGGAGGTCTGCTTCTACGGCCTGACCTCCGCCCAATACTACCAGGTGCAGGTGGAAGGGGTTTCGGACAGTGCCACGGTGACGGTCAGTGAGGGACGGAAAACGGACTTCCTGTCCTGCCTGCTGCTGGTGCTGGAGGAACTATGGGCCATGCTGACCGGGGGATGAACTGACATATGGAGGCCTTTCACAAGGCCCCCATCGTCCACTGTTTCATTTTCGTCAGTTTACCCCTTGCATTTTCGCCGGGCTGTGCTACAATATAATGGACAACTGAACACGATGTCTTCAGGGCAGGGTGAAATTCCCGATCGGCGGTAAAGTCCGCGCGCGTAACTGCATGAACCGGTGCAACTCCGGTACCGACAGTATAGTCTGGATGAAAGAAGATGTGTTGTTTTTCGAGATCGCGGCAGTGGGCGTGTTTTGTCTCCCGTCCTCCCCCTTGACCCACTCTTTGAAACATAACACCTGAAGCACAGAGCGGCTCAGGTGTTAATTTTTTTAAAGGAGTGCGTCTCTTATGAAAGGAACCACACGCAACATCACCGTCGCCGCCATGCTCTCCGCCGCGGCCTTCATCCTCATGTTCATCGAATTTCCCATCCCCATCATGCCCAGCTTCGTCAAGCTGGACATCAGCGACCTGCCCGCCCTGCTGGGCACCTTCGCCCTGGGCCCGGTCTACGGCGTGGTCATCGAGCTGCTGAAAAACCTGCTCCATATCCTCATCAAGGGCACCAGCAGCGCCGGCGTGGGGGAGCTGTGCAACTTCCTGTTCGGCGCGGTGTTCGCACTGGTGGCCGGGCTGATCTACCACTATAAAAAGACCCGCATGGGGGCCATCCTTGGCTCCGTCCTGGGGGCGCTGGCCATGGCCCTCATCAGCATCCCCCTGAACTACTTTGTGGTCTACCCCGCCTATGTGGTGTTCTACAGCCTGCCCCTGGAGGCCATCATCGGGATGTACCAGGCCATCCTCCCCTCGGTGGGCAGCCTGCTGGAGTGCCTGGTCATCTTCAACTTCCCCTTCACCCTCTGCAAGGGTCTGCTGGACGCGCTGCTGTGCTTCCTGATCTACAAGCCCCTGTCCCCCCTGCTCCACGGCAGGAAGTAAATACCCCGCGGCAGGCCCGGTGCCTGCCGCGTTTTTGTCTGTCATAGGGACAGATGCTCCATTGTTCAATCGAACATCTGTTTGACTTCCAAACTGCCTCATGCTATAATAAAATTGTCTGACGATCCCGCTGCATCATTTCGCTTAAACTGTTACGATACGTCTGTAATGGAGGGCGAACCCTAAATTTTCACTTTCCTGTAGTGGAACATGAAACCTAAATCTTTGCTTTTTGTAGGGGCGGCCCCTGGCCGCCCGGAGTAAGCAGGCGGTTTCGGCTCACCGGCCAAGGGCCGCCCCTACACATACGGTTACAAAATGTGAAAAAAAGGAGGTGGGCCGCTGTGGACAGAGTTATTTTACACTGCGATATGAATTCCTTTTTCGCCTCTGTGGAGCTGTTGGAGCGGCCGGAGCTGCGGGACAAGCCTGTGGCCGTCTGCGGCGACCCGGACGCCCGCCACGGCATCATTCTGGCGAAGAACGAAGCCGCCAAGCGATACCGTATCCAGACCGCCGAGACCATCTGGCAGGCCCGGAAGAAGTGTCCGGAGCTGGTGTTGCTGCCCGCCCACCACAGCAAGTACCGGGCCGCCTCCCGGCGCATCAACGCCATCTATGACTGCTACACCGACCTGGTGGAGCCCTTTTCCATTGACGAGAGCTGGCTGGACGTCACCGGCAGCCTGCACCTGTTCCACAGGACGCCGGAGGAGCTGGGGGACGAGATTCGCCTGCGGGTGCAGCGTGAGACGGGCCTGACCTGCTCCGTGGGGGTCAGCTTCAATAAGGTATTCGCCAAGCTGGGCAGCGACTACAAAAAGCCCAACGCCACCACCGTCATCAGCCGGGAGAACTTCCGGCAAATCGTCTGGCCCCTCCCTGTCACCGACCTGCTGTTTGTGGGCAACGCCGCCGCTGCGGTGCTGCACCGGTATGGCATCGAGACCATCGGCCAGATGGCCGCCGCCGACCCGGAGGCGCTGGTGGCCTGCCTGGGGAAGCTGGGGGGCCAGCTCTCCGCCTACGCCCGTGGGGAGGACGCCAGCCCGGTGGTGCCCCTGCGGGACGCCCCGCCCCCCAAGAGCGTGGGCAACGGCCTAACCTTCCCCCGGAACCTGGTGGGGCTGGAGGAGGTGCGCACCGGGCTGGAGCTGCTCAGCGACAGCGTGGCCACCCGCCTGCGGCAGCTGGACAGGAAGTGTACCACCGTCCAGGTCACCATCCGCGATCCTAATTTCAGAACCATTCAGCGGCAGAAGCCGTTGAGCGCCCCCACCTGCCTGTCCCGGGATCTGACCGCCGCCGCCCTGGAGCTGGTACAACGGAGCTGGAACCTGTCCGCCCCCATCCGAATGCTGACGGGGACGGGTCTGGGGCTGGTGTCTGAGGAGGATGCGGCGGAGCAGCTGGACCTGTTCGCCCCAGACAGCACCGAGAAGCGGGACAAGCTGGAGGCGTTGGAGCGGACGATGGACAGCATCCGCACCCGATACGGCAAGGACGCCATTCAGCTTGGCTCCCTGTCCGCCTCTGATTTAAAGGGGGAGGGCAAACCGGAATGACCGCAGAGAAAGAGAGG
>JAJQET010000061.1 GCA_021201515.1 Clostridiales bacterium
CATACATTCTCATAGGGGGTACCGGTGCCCTCCTCCACCAGCTTGCGTATCTGGTCGATGGCGTCGAAGGGCACGTTTACCAGCTCCACTGCCACCAGCGCAGCCTTCACCCCGCAGTCCAGCACCAGCAGCCGGACATGGGGGGCGTCGTGGACGCCACAGAAGCCGTCCGTAGGGAACATATCCGCCGGAAAGGCGATTGCTGCGCCGCCTGCGCCGGCTTTCAGCTTCAGCTCTGACATTCCGCCGCACCTCCTGCCGTCACCGGCTGCTTATTGCTCAGCTCCTCAGCCCGGCAGCAGGACACCAGATGCCCCGGCGTGACCTCCCGCAGGGACATGGGCTGGCTGCACGCCTCCGTGGCGTAGGGGCAGCGGGGGGCGAACCGGCAGCCCGGCTTGGGGTTGATGGGGCTCATCAGCTCGCCGTGGAGCTGAATACGGTTCTTCGGCTTGTCAATGTCGATGGTGGGGATGGCGCTGAGCAGCGCCTTGGTATAGGGATGGAGGGGGTTGTCGAACAGGTCGTCCGTGCTACCGGTCTCCACCACCTGCCCCAGATACATGACGCTGATTTTGTGGGAGATATGCTTCACCACGCTCATGTCATGGGTGACGAACATATAGGTCAGGCCGTATTCCTTTTGCAGATCCTGGAGCAGGTTCAGAATCTGGGCCTGAATGGACACGTCCAGGGCGGAAACCGGCTCGTCACAGGCGATGAACTTGGGGTTCATGGCCAGGGCCCGGCCGATGCCGACCCTCTGGCGGCGGCCGCCGGACAGCTCATGGGGATAGGCCATGCGCAGCCGGCCAGAGATGCCCACCATGTCCATCAGCCTGCGGATCTCCTTGTCCAGCGAGCCCCTGTCATAGCGGCCGGAGTGTACCAGGGGCTCCTTTAACGTGTCCTCCACGGTATACCGGGGGTTCAGGGTCATATAGGGGTCCTGGAAGATGATCTGCATCTGCTCACGCAGCTTAGGCAGCTCACGCTTGCTCACACGGGTGACGTCCTTGCCGTTTAAGTAAATCTTGCCGTCGGTAGGCTCCTGCAAATGGATAATCGTTCTGGCCAGGGTGCTTTTGCCGCAGCCGGATTCGCCCACGACGCCCATGGTGGTGCCTTCCTCAAAGGCCATATCCACATTGTCCACGGCGTGAAGCGTTCCCTTCGGGACGTCGAAGTAGCGTTTCAGCCCCTTGACCTCCACCAATGTACTCATGCCGTCGCCTCCTTTTTGTTTGCTTCCTGTACAGTCTGAATGTTATGGCACTGACAGATGTGGGTGCCGCCCAGGGATACCACCGGAACGTCGCCGCTCATGCAGCACTCGGTCGCGTAGGGGCAGCGGGTGTGGAACTTGCAGCCGGCGGGCAGGTCGGAAGGCTCCGGCATGATGCCGGCCACCGGCGTCAGCCGGTCTACTTTGGAGTGGATGTCCGGCACAGCGCCGAACAGGCCGATGGTGTAGGGATGGGAGGGGTTCTTGAAAATCTCCTCCTTGCTGCCGTACTCCACGATCTCGCCGCCGTAGGACACGGCCACGTTGTCGCAGGTGTCGGCCACGATGCCCAGGTTATGGGTGATCAGAATCAGCGCGGTGTTGCGCTGGGTCATCAGGTCCTTCATCATCTCCAGCACCTGGGCCTGAATGGTCACGTCCAGGGCGGTGGTGGGCTCGTCGGCCAGCAGCAGCTCCGGGTTGCAGCACAGGGCGATGGCGACCACCACACGCTGCTGCATACCGCCGGAGAACTGGAGGGGGTAGTCCCGCACCCGGTCGGGGGTGATGCCCACGGTGCCCAGGATGTCGATGCCCCGCTGCTCCGCCTCTTTCTTGCTCAGCTCAGGGTTGTGCAGGCGGATGACGCCGCTGACCTGGTCGATGATACGTCTGACCGGGTTCAGGGCGGTCATGGGGTCCTGGAACACCATGGAAATCTCCGCGCCGCGGATTTTTTCCATGGTCTTTTCCGGCATGGTCACCAGGTCCTCGCCCTTGAACATGATTTTGCCGCCGCTGATGCGGGCGCCCCGGTCGGGCAGGATACTGAGGATGGCCTCGGCCACGGTGGATCTGCCGCAGCCGGACTCGCCCACGATGCCCACGGACTCGCCCCGGTTCAGCTCAAAGGAAACATGGTTGGCGGCGTGAACCACCTTTTTGCCGGAGGTGTACTCCACCGACAGGTCTTCCACCTTCAGCAGCTTGTCGCCCCGCTGAAACTGTTTGCCAGGGTCACCCCGATGGCCGTGATGACGACGCTCGTCAGGGCCGCCGTGACGGCGCTTGCCGTCGTCCGGTCTCTCTTTCCGATGTTCAAAGTTCACAGCAGACACCTCCTCACTCTTTCAGTCTGGGATCCATCGCATCCCGCAGGCCGTCGCCGAAGAAAGTGGTGGCCAGAACGGTCAGCGCGATCATGACGATGGGGGCCAGCAGCATGTTGGGATAGTAACGCAGGTACGCACGGCCGTCATTCAGCATGGCGCCCCATTCCGGATAGGGGGGCTGAATGCCGAGGCCCAGGAAGCTCAGGCCGGCGGCCTGGGTCACTGCGCCGCCGATGTGGCTGCAGCACTGGACGATGATGGGCTGGATGGAGTTGGGCAGCACATATCTTGTAATAATCTGGAAATCGGTGCAGTTGGTGGCCTTCGCTGCCTCCACATATTCCTGGCCCCGCACCGTCAAAATCTGACCTCGTAGCATACGGGCCGTGCCCCAGATTCCGCCAAAGCCCATGGCGAAGATGGTGTTCCACATACCGGAACCCAGGATGACAGCGATGCAGACGGTCAGCAGCGTGCCGGGGATGCACTGCAAAATGTCGATGAACCGCATGATGACGGAGTCAACAATGCCGCCGAAGTAGCCGGCGATGCTGCCTACGATGATGCCGAACACCGCGCTGAAAATGGTGGAGCCAAAGCCCAGCAGCAGGCTCCAGCGTGCACCGTACAGCACACGGCTGAAGATGTCACGGCCATACTGGTCGGTGCCGAACAGATGCTCCAGGCTGGGACGGAGGTAGGTCTCGTCCATGTTGATGGTCATGTAGTCGTAGGGGGCAATTTGGTCCGCGAAAACCGCCAAAATGATGATGATCAGGAACACAATGCCGCCGAACATGGCCAGGTGATTATGCGCCAGCCGGCTCAGAAATTCGCGGGCGCCGGACTGCTTGCGCTCTTCTTCTTCCACAGGAGGGGTCCCGGTACCGGGGGTCTTTACTTCGTTGGCCGTCATGCTTTATGCCTCCTTTTCGCACCTTTTGCTTCATATTGCACTCTGACACGGGGATCTACTATGGCATAGAGGACGTCCACGCCCAGCATAATCAGGCAGAACAGGATGGCGAGGAATACCACGCAGCCCATAACCGCCGGATAGTCACGCTTGGTAATGGCGCCGGTGACATACAGACCGACACCGGGGATGGAGAAGATGGTCTCCAGAATCAGGGTGCCGCCAAGGCCCGCCGCAAACTGGGTGCCCAGAATGGTGATGATGGGGATCAGGGCGTTGGGCAGCGCGTGGAGATAGTAAACCGTGTTGCGGGAGTAGCCCTGCGCCCTTGCGCTGACAACGTAGTCCGAGCGGATGACCTCCAGCATACTGGAGCGGGTTTGCCGGGCCAGGCCGGTAAAGCTGCCCATCAGGATGGAGAGGCACGGCAGCACATAAGACTTCCACCCCTGGCTGACGCCGTAAATGGGGAACCAGCCCAGGTTCAGGGCGAACACGACGATGAACAGCAGGGCCCAGCAGTAGTTGGGGATGCAGGTGAAAATACTGGACATCCACAGCACCAGCTTGTCCGGCCAGCGGTCCTGGTTGACTGCGGCCATGACGCCCAGCGGGATGCCGAGGCAGGCGCTGACCAGAATTCTGTACACGCAGATGGCGAAGGTGGTGGGCATACGGTTATACAGCTCGGTGGTGATGTTGGTTTTGTAGATCCAGGAGGTTCCCAGATCAAAGTCAATAAACAGCTGTTTCAGATAGTCCAGCAGCTGAACAATGTAGGGCCGGTTGATGCCCAGGTATTCACGCATGGCCGCCAGTTCTTCCTCAGAGGCCGCCTCGCCCAGAATCAGGACGGCGGGGTCGCCGGGGACGAAGTACATCAGCGTAAACACGATGATGGCTACGGCAACGATGATGGGAATGGTAATCAGCAGCCGGCGAATGACGTATCTTACCACAAATCTTACCTCCTCTTTTGAATCAGGGATACCGCCGGTGCGGTATCCCTGACGGTTTTGCTATGTGCTTATCGCATAATACTGTTATGGTTTGATGTCACTTCGTCTTACTCGTCCAGCGTCACGGCGTTGGGCATCAGGTTCTCGTTGGACTTGCCGACGGGCACAGTCAGCCCGGCGCGGCAGGCGGTCTGGTTGGAGTAACCGATGACGGCGTAGGCGTAGCAGTTGTTATAGGTGAACTCCTCGTCCCAAGCGACCATGCTCTCCTCGGTGCCCTCGTTCCGCACGGCGTAGTACAGCTCCTCAGCGGTGGGGTTGATGTCGAAGAACGTATTCATGCCCTCTTCCAGGTAGGCGGAAACGTTGTCAGCGCTGAACTGCTTGATGATCTGGTTGACATAGGTGCCGCCGCCGAAGGTGCTCAGACGGATGTCCCACTCGGTGGTCTCATACTTCTTCTGGTCCTCCACGGTCTTGTCCCAAAGCTCCTGCTCGACGATGATGCCGGCCTCGTTCAGGATGGACTGGATGGTGGTGGCCAGGTAGTCGTTCAGCGTAGAGCTGCCGTAGGCCAACGTGATGGTCTCGCCGTTGTACCCGGCCTCTTCCAGCAGCTCCTTGGCCTTCTCCAGGTCGTAGTCATAGTAGTCCCGATCCTCGCCGGTGAGCCAGTTCTCCGGTGCGTCCACACCGTTGGGGGCGATGCCGTAAACCTGATAGGTGGGGAAGGCTTCGCAGTTGGCGGCGATGGTGGCGCAATCCAGCGCGTAGCAGATGGCCTGACGCATTTCCAGGCTGCCGCAGACGGAGTCGTCGCTGCAGTTGAAGATAATGCCGGTGGCCGCGGTGACGGGCATCAGGACCATGTTGAAGTTGTCATTCGTGGAGAAGGCGGTGATGTCCGCATTGCTCAGGGTGTCGGCAATGTCGATGTCGCCGTTCTCCAGGGCCATGGCGATGGAGGAGGTGTCCTGAATGATCTCATATTTGATCTGGCGGACGTTCTGATAGCTGTAAACCCAG
>JAJQET010000052.1 GCA_021201515.1 Clostridiales bacterium
CGGTGTTCATGTTGGGGTGGCCCTGGAGGTAGCTGTCAATGTGCCGCAGGGTGGGGAGATCCTCCACCGGGAAGAAGCCCCGATAGGCCAGGGCGGAGTACAGGCCGGGGGCCGTGTGGCCCTTGGAGAGGACAAAGCGGTCCCGATCCTCCCACTTGGGGTTCTTCGGGTCGATCCGCATTTCCTTATTGTACAGGTAGGCAAACACCTCTGCCGCGGACAGGCTGCCGCCGGGATGCCCGGCCTTCGCCCCGTGGGTGGCCGTTACCACGCCGATACGCACCTGGCAGGCGGCGATGGCGAGTTGGCGCTTTTCTTCGTTTGTCATAAACTTCCCTCATTTCATAAGTTGGGAGCCTCCGAGGGGAGATTCCGCATATCCTAAACGCGGCTGGAACAGCAGAAAGCAGCTCCATCCGCGTGAAGTTGCCGATTTAGGGACGGCGGGGACGCGCCCCCGGCTCTCGCCGGGGAGACGCGCCCGCTGCCGCCGGATTCAGTTGATTGATTACTTTTTCCTGTCCTTCAGCACGGCAAAGATGCTTTGCAGCACGATGAAGAAGCACAGCAGCGCCGCCGTGGCGATGTTGGCCCAGGAGGACAGCAGCTTGCCGTTGGTTTTCACCAGGCTGGAGATGGTGCCGTTAATCAGCACGCCGAAGAAGGAGCCGATGACGTTGCCCACGCCGCCGGTCAGCAGCGTGCCGCCGATGACGGAGGATGCGATGGCGTCCATTTCCAGACCGGTGGCCTGGGAGACGGAGCCGGACATGGTGTTCAAACAGTAGCAGATGCCTCCGATGGAGCACAGGAAGGAGGACAGCATATAGGCCTTCATCTTGGTGTTCTTCACGTTCAGGCCCATCATGGCGGCCACCAGCTTCACACGGGGCAGCTCGGCAATGGGGTATTCGCCCACCAGCTGGCCGTTGCGCAGCACAGTGATGCGGTCGCAGACGGCGTACACCTGCTCCAGGAAGTGGGTGACGAAGACGATGCTGACGCCCTGGTCCCGCAGCTTGCGCATGAGGGTGAAGAACTTCTCCACCTCGTTGTCGTCCAGGGAGGAGGTGGGCTCGTCCAGAATCAGCACCTTGCAGTCCATATCCACAGCGCGGGCAATGGCAATCATCTGCTGCAATGCCAGCGAATAGTTCTCCAGGTTTTGGGCTACGTCAATGTCAAAGTCCAGGTCGGTCATGATGCGCCTGGCCCCCGCCACCATGGCCTTCCGGTCGATGGTGTGGAATTTGGTCAGCGGCTCCCGACCAATGTAAAGGTTTTCTGCCACGCTCAGGTTGGGGCACAGGTTGACCTCCTGGTACACCGTGGAAATGCCCTTCTTCTGGGCGTCCAGCGTGGAATGGTTCCGGATCGGCCCGTCAATGCCCTCCAGACGAATCTCACCGGCTTCAAAGTTGTTGATGCCGGTGAGGCATTTGATGAGGGTGGATTTGCCTGCGCCGTTTTCGTCCATCAGGGCGTGGATCTCCCCTTTATACAGCGTCAAATCGACGTTGTCCAGCGCCTTCACGCCGGGAAAGGTCATGGAAATCCCTCGCATAGTCAGCACTACGCTGTGTTCTATCTGCTGTTCACCTCGTCTAGTTTAAGTATACAGGATTTACGAGAAAAAACAAGGCTCCCTGCCCCACATTTTTCTCTGAAATAAGGGGGAAAGGCCCCCTCCCTGTGAGGGAGGGAGCCTTCCTGCATGGGTTCAGAGTTGATACAGGCTCACAGAAGCATCAATACTGGGCGTCGATGATCTCATCGGTGACCACGGTGACGGACTGCTCCACGCCGTCCACTTCGAAGGTGGAGACGGTGTCGTCATAGGTGTACCAATGCTCTTCCATGTAAACGGTGGTTTCGGGGGTCTCGCCGGCTTCCAGCTGCTTGATGACCTCGTCCACGAAGGGAGCGGCCAGGGGATTGCACTCGAAGTCAGCGTTGATGTCGCCGGACTGGACGTACTGCAGGCCGGCGGAGGAGGCGTCGCCGTCGTCATCCGTGTCGCTGTCGGAAGAGCCGCCGCAGGCCACCAGGCTAAGGGCCATGGCCATAGCAAGGATCAGAGCAAACAACTTTTTCATTTTGGGTTCCTCATTTTCGTTTTTGTAGGGCTTGGATTGCAGCCCCCGGTTTGTACACGGGGAGGCTTCTCTCCCGGTCTGCTCCCATTATTACTGTGAACATTCAAAAAAGCCAATCTGTTTTTGTCGATTTTAAACACTTTCTCTCAATTAAACAAGACAAATTTTGCATGAATTTTACTAAATAGTACAAATTTCGTTCCTGGTCGGGGCCTGCCGCCGGAGAAAAGTTGAGAATTTTATCATTCTGCCTGGTGGAAGTTTGTTTTTTTTATGTCCAAAATCGAAGGAATGACTTTTTTTCGCCGTTATTTTGCGCACAACTTCAGAGGCCTTTTTTCAAAAATTTGGGACGAAGTTAAAAATTTTAAGGGTTTTCTACCCCCCCCCGCCACTTTTTTTGTGGTTTTTTTCACCGCTTTTACCCCAAAACCAGGAAATAATCCCGGAACATTGATTGACATTTACCAACATTTCAGCTAAACTGTAATTAATCAAAAATGCAAAGCGCACCACGCAAAGGAGATCGATCCTATGGCGGCAAAATATATTGTACTGGCCCGGCTGCTGCGGGAGGAACTGGCGGCCAGCGGCGGCAAGCCCGGCTATCGCCTGCCCACGGAGGAGGCCCTGTCCCGCCGCTATGGGATGAGCCGTCAGACCGTCCGTCACGCCCTTCAACTGCTGGTGGAGGACGGCCTCATTGAAAAGCGGCAGGGCAGCGGCAGCTACCTGTCCGGCAGCCAGTCCGCCACCCCGCCTCCGGTGGCCATCCTGGTCACCTTTGTGGACGATTACATCTTCCCCACCGTCCTCCACCACGACCAGCAGGAGTTCGCCCTCCACGGCTACCCCACGGTGGTCCACGCCACCGAGAACCGGGTCAGCCGGGAGCGGGAGATTTTACAGCGGCTGCTGAAGGAGCCCCTCAGCGGCATCCTGGTGGAGGGCAACAAGACGGCCCTGCCCTGCGCCAACGCCGACCTGTACCTGGCCCTGCAGGAGAAGGGGGTGCCCGTCCTCTTTTTCCAGGGCCGCTACCAGGAGCTGGAGGGGTTTCCCTACGTCTGTGACGACAACTTCGGCGGCGGCCTCCAGCTGGCCCGGCACCTGATCAGCCAGGGCCACCGGAAGGTGGGGGGCATCTTCAAGAGCGACGATATGCAGGGCCCCCAGCGGTACCACGGCCTCCTCACCGGGCTGCTCCAGGCGAAGCTGACGGTGGAGGACGCCCACTTCTGCTGGTACGACACCGAGGACCGCCTGGCCCTGGTAAACCGGCAGGACGCCGGATTTCTGCGGCGGTTTTTGCAGGAGCGGCTGGCGGACGTCACCGCCATCGTGTGCTACAATGACGAGATCGCCCACTTCCTGATTCGGGAGCTGCTGTCCCTGGGGCGGCAGGTGCCCCAGGACGTGGCGGTGGTCAGCTTTGACAACAGCTATTACAGTCAGATGGAGCCGGTGACCATCACCTCCCTCAGTCACTATCAGCACAAGACCGGCCAGGTGGCCGCCCAGGAGCTGCTGTCCCTGATGCACGGGGAGCCGCCCCACTCCCGTCTGCTGGACTGGCGGCTGATGGTGCGCAGCAGCGGCTGACGGCTGGCCGCCGGGTTTTCCCTCACGCAGAAGCAGGGGGCGCACAGTGTGCGCCCCCTGCTTTTGCGTAAAGCCTGAATTTTTGTTTTTCTGCAGGGGCGGCCCCTGCATACATGGATGCAAACCCCTCCGCCGTCAAGCGGCATTTCCGCTGCGCTCCCTATGCCTTACGGCGGAACGTGGCGGCAATTTTGTTGCCCTTTGGTCGCGGAAATCTGACTGTGAGGCTACGTGATTCTCCTCAACTCAGGATAGATTGTACCTGTAAGCTGATAACATTCCCCTTTACGGCCGCTCCGCCAGGGGAATGAACTCCCGCTTGGGCACCATGGACTTGTAGGCCGGGCGAATGATTTTCCCCGGCGTGGTGTAGATTTCCTCCATCCGGTGGGCGCACCAGCCGGGCATCCGGGCGGCGGCGAACAGGGGGGTGAACATCTCCTCCGGGATGTTCAACATCATGTAGACAAAGCCGCTGTACAGGTCCACGTTGGCACACATGGGCCGGTCGTTCCCCTTCACCCGGCGGAACACCTCCGGGGTCAGCCGCTCGATGGACTCCACCAGGTCCAGGCCGTCGTCCATCCCCTTCTGCACCGCCAGACGGCGGGCGAACCGCTTCAAAATCGCCGCCCTGGGGTCGGACAGGGTGTAAATGGCATGGCCCATGCCGTAGATCAGGCCGCTGCCGTCCCCCAGCTCCCGGTTCAGGATGCGCTCCAGGACGGACTTGATTTCCTCGTCGTCCTTCCAGTCATGCACCTCGTCACAGATCACGTCCATCATCTGTTTGCAGCGGACGTTGGCCCCGCCGTGACGGGGGCCCTTCAGGGCGCCCACCGCCGCCGCGATGGCGGAATAGATGTCGGTGTAGGAGGAGGAGATCACCCGGCAGGTGAAGGAGGAGTTGTTGCCGCCGCCGTGCTCCGCGTGGAGCACCAGGCACAGGTCCAGCAGCCTGGCCTCCTCCTCGGTGTAGGACTGGTCCTTGCGGATGGCGGCCAGGATGTTCTCCGCCGCACCCTTGTCCGGGATGGAGCGGTGGAGGTACAGGGAGTCCTTGTCATAGTAGCACCGCTTGGCGGAATAGGCGTGGGAGATGATCATGGGGGTGCGGGCGATGAGCTGCATGGCCAGCCGCAGCTCGTTCTCCACCGTTCTGGTCTCCGGGTCGTCGTCATAGGAATAGAGTGTGAGGATGCTCCGGGCCAGCTTGTTCATAATGTCCCGGCTGGGGTTACGGATAATCATGTCCTCGGAGAACATATGGGGCAGGGTGCGCATCTCCCCCAGGACGGTGCAGAAGTCCTCCAGCTGCTGCCGGTTGGGCAGGGTGCCCATCAGCAGCAGGTAAATCGTCTCCTCAAAGCCGAACCGGCCCTCGGTGATGAAGCCCCGAATCAGGTCCTCCACGTCGATGCCCCGATAGATCAGGTGGCCTTCCACCGGCTTGCGTTCGCCGTCCTCTACCACATAGCCCCGGACGCTGCCCACCTCGGACACGCCGGCCATAACACCGGTGCCGTCG
>JAJQET010000134.1 GCA_021201515.1 Clostridiales bacterium
GACCAGGCCTTCCGCCAGTGCGGCGGCGGGAAGCTGAGCATCACCACCGGCGACGCCATGCTGGCCTATATGAAGATTTTCGGCTATCAGCAGCTGCGCCAGCAGAACCTGGAGGAGCTGAAGAAGTCCGTGACCAAGGCCTGGAAGGAGATTACCCTCCAGCAGGAGCCGGACCCCATCGATGTGAAGCTGCACCCCACCGGGGATAAGAAGAGCCTCCTGTCCAAGG
Organism: Clostridiales bacterium; assembly: GCA_021201515.1. GTDB lineage: Bacteria > Bacillota > Clostridia > Oscillospirales > Oscillospiraceae > Onthomonas. The sequence goes on from JAJQET010000134.1 coordinate 230, forward strand.
TGCTGACCCCCGTCCCCAAGAAGCGGAAGGTGGCCTTTATCCACGACAAGGACGCCCAGACCTCCGGCTGGACCCGTGCCCATGAGCTGGGCCGGGACCATGTGCAGCGGGTGTTCCAGGACAAAATCACCACCTCCACCTACTTCGACGCCCTGGAGCAGGGAGCGGAGGATACCCTGGAGCGGGCCATCGCCGACGGCAACACCATCCTCTTCACCACCTCCCCCCGGCTGCTGCCCGCCAGCCTCCGGGCGGCCATTGACCATCCCAATATCACCATCCTGAACTGCTCCCTGAACAAGTCCCACCGCAACGTCCCCTCCTACTATGCCCGCATCTATGAGGCCAAGTTCATCATCGGGGCCATTGCGGGCACCCTGTCCCAGGATGGGCGGGTGGGGTACCTGTGCGACTACCCCATTTACGGCATGATGGCCGGGGTCAACGCCTTCGCCCTGGGGGTGCAGATGGTGAATCCCAGGGCAAAGGTCTATCTGGAGTGGTCGTCCACCGACAATCCTGTTCCCGCCGCCCAGCGCCTGACCCGGCAGGGCGTTGAGCTGATCTCCTATCAGGACATGGCCATGCTGCAAACGGGCAAGCTGACCGATCTGGGGCTGATGCAGGTCAGGGGCGACAGCAGGGTGAACCTGGCCGCCCCCATGTGGCACTGGGGCGTTTACTACGAGAACATTCTCCGCAGCATCTTTGCGGGCACCTTCCAGTCCGAGGACGTCAAGAACGCCAAGGCGCTGAACTACTACTGGGGGATGTCCACCGGCGTGGTGGAGGTGGTCTGCTCCGACAAGCTGCCCCAGGGCACCCAGCAGCTGGTGGACCTGCTGCGGCAGGGGGTCTGCAACGGCACCTTCCACCCCTTCCGGGGACCCCTGCGCACCCAGGACGGCCAGATCATCGACGGGGACTGCCGCCAGAACCATGTGCTCAGCGTGGAGCAGATCATCAACATGGACTGGTTGGTGGACGGTATCATCGGTACCATCCCCGCCTATGACGAGCTGACCGACGAGAGCAAGGCCACCGTGGACATGGTGGGCATCAGCCGCCTGGTCAAGGAGAATCAGCTCTAAGACCCCTACACCCAGAGAGAAGAAGAGAACGGGAACACCATGAAGATTTTAGCCGTCGCCGATGAGGAAGCCCCACGCTTCTATGACTACTACACCCCAGGGGCCCTGGCCGGATTCGACCTGATCCTGGCCTGCGGGGATTTGCACAGGTCCTATCTGGAATTTCTGGTCACCATGGCCCGGTGTCCGGTGCTGTACGTCCACGGCAACCATGACGCCAGCTTTGACCTCCAGCCCCCGGAGGGCTGCCAGTGCATTGAGGACGAGATTTTCTGCTACCGGGGCATCCGGATTCTGGGCCTTGGCGGGTCCCACCGCTACCGGGAGGGGCCTCACCTGTACACCCAGCGGCAGATGCAGCGGCGGGTGAACCGCCTCCGGTTCGCCCTGTGGCGGAACAGGGGGTTTGACATCCTGCTGACCCACGCCCCCGCCTATCAGCTCAACGATTTTGACTCCCCCTGTCATCAGGGCTTTGTAGCCTTCCGGGACCTGCTGGACAAATACCACCCCCGGTACTTTGTCCACGGCCACATTCACAAGAATTACGGCGTCAAAATCCCTGCGGTCACCCCCTATGGGGACACCACCATCATCAACGCCTGCGGCTATGCCGTCTTTGAAATTGACGAACCGGAACAATAGGAACAGCGTCCTGCATACAGGCGAAATTGCCTGACGCAGGACGCTGTTTTTACGTTTCAGAACAATACAGAGGCGTTTACCGGTCGCCAAAGCTGATGCCCAGCATACGGGCCTCGGTGATGATGTCCGAATCAACGGGCACCGTCTTCAGCTTGCCCGCCACCTCGCTGAGGGGGACGCTGGTAATCTTATGGTCGCGGATGGCCACCATGTCGCCGAACTTGCCCTGGCTGAACAGGATGGCGCCGTAGGTGCCCAGACGGCTGGACAGCACCCGGTCGTAGGCGTTGGGCTGGCCGCCCCGCTGCATATGGCCCGGCACAGTGACCCGGCACTCCAGGCCGGTACCCGCCTTGATCTGGTCGGCAATCTCATAGGAGATGGAGGGATAGTTCCGCAGCATATCCTCCACCCGCTTCTTGTACTCCTTCTTCTTCATCCCGGCGTCCTCCATGGTCATGGCGCCCTCCGCCACGGCGATGATGGTGAAGCCACGGCCCCGCTTGTTGCGGTTCTGGACCGCCTTGATGACGTTGTCGATGTCATAGGGGATTTCGGGGATGAGGATGATGTCCGCGCCGCTGGCCATGCCGGCGTTCAGGGTCAGCCATCCGGCCTTGTGGCCCATGATCTCCACGATGAAGCAGCGGTTGTGGGAGGCCGCCGTGGTGTGGATGGCGTCCATAGCGTTGGTGGCAACGTCGATGGCGGACTGGAAACCGAAGGTGGTGTCGGTCCCCCACAGGTCGTTGTCAATGGTCTTGGGCATACCGATGACGTTCAGGCCCTCCTCGCTGAGGAGGTTGGCGGTCTTCTGGCTGCCGTTGCCCCCCAGGACATAGAGGCAGTCCAGCCGCAGGCGGCGGTAGGTGGTCTTCATGGCCTCCACCTTGTCCAGGCCGTTGGCGTCCGGCGTGCGCATATCCTTGAAGGGCTGGCGGCTGGTGCCCAGAATGGTGCCGCCCTTGGTGAGGATGCCGCTGAAATCGGCGGGGGAGAGCTTGATATAGTCCTCATAAATCAGGCCCTTGTAGCCGTCCAGGAAGCCGACGATTTCAACCTCATCCCCGTACATATTGTACAGGGCCTTGCTGATGCCCCGCATGGTGGCGTTCAGCGCCTGACAGTCACCGCCGCTGGTGAGTAAACCGACACGTTTCATATAACCTACGCTCCTTTACTTTTGTGAATTTCGCAGTTGCTTTGCCGCTCCGTCTGGCGGACTCTTCAAATATTATTGTAGCACTATCTTTTTGCAGATTCAACTATTTTCTGTGGAATTTGACAGCGCCTTATGTAGACTTTTTCCAATTCCTCCGCCGCTACACCGTCTCATACCGCAGCCGGGACACCACATACCGGTCCGCCGGGGCCCACTCCAGCTCCGGCAGCTCCGCAGGGGCCATCCAGCGGTGGTCTACGTGCTCCTTCTGCACAAATTCAGGGGAGGGCATATAACATTTATACACATACATGGTGATGAAAAAGTTGGCGTACTGGTGATGCACCTCCTGATAGAAGTCCTCCTCCCGGATGGACAGGTGCAGATCCATTTCCTCCGCCAGCTCCCGCTCCAGGGCCTGGGTACGGGTCTCCCCCGGGTCGATCTTGCCCCCTGGGAACTCGTATTTCAGGCTGGTGGCCTCATTTTGGCCCTTCCTCCGCTTCATGCAGAGGATTTTCCCGTCAAAGATCAAAATTGCGCCTACAACCTTCAAATGCGTCATATTCGCTGTGCCTCCGTTTCCTTCCGGGGGGCCGGATGCGCCGGAGCCCCCGCCTGTTAACCGCCGGGTTGCTTTCCCCTATTATAGCATATCGCGGCCACTTGTGGAAATTATTTTTTGCCATTTTGCAAACTTTTTTTGACAGCAAATGTTGTTCCGACCCTGGCAAAGGTTACCCGCCTGTGGTATAATAGTATTTTAGCCGGGAAGGAAGGCCCTGCCGTCCCTTCCCGTCCCTATCCTACTTAGAAAGTGAGTGTACAGAACCATGCGTTATCTCCCGTTTCAGGAAGCGGAGCTTTCCATTCTGGGCATGGGCAATATGCGCCTCCCCACCGTCGGAGACGACCGGGGCGCCCCCATCGACGAGGAAAAGGCTCAGGAAATCATTGACTACGTCTACAGCCACGGCGTCAACTACTATGACACGGCTTATATGTACCACGGCGGCAAGTCCGAGTGCTTCATCGGCAAGGCCCTGCGCAAATGCCCCAGGGACAGCTACTACCTGGCCGACAAGATGCCCGGCTGGGATGTGAAGCAGCCGGAGGACGTGTCCGCCATCTTTGAGGAGCAGCTCCGCCGCTGCGGTGTGGACTACTTTGACTTCTACCTCCTCCACAACATGAGCGACGGCTCCTTCCCTGTCTACACTGACCCCAAGATGGGCGTGGTGGACTACCTGCTGGAGCAGAAGCAGGCGGGGCGCATCCATCATTTGGGCTTCTCCAGCCACGCCACGCCGGAGATGCTGGAGGATTTTCTGGACCGCTACCCGGACACCTTTGAGTTTGTCCAAATCCAGCTGAACTATCTGGACTGGACCCTCCAGGACGCCAAGCGCCAGTATGAAATCATCACCGCCCACGGCCTGAAGGTCTGGGTCATGGAGCCCTGCCGGGGCGGGCGGCTGGCCTCCCTGTGCCCGGAGGCGGACGCCATGCTGAAGGCGGCGGAGCCGGAGCAGTCCATCGCCTCCTGGGCCTTCCGCTTCGTCCGCACCCTGCCGGAGGTGCAGGTGGTGCTCAGCGGCATGAGCACCCTGGAGCAGGCCGCGGACAACGTGGCCACCTTCTCCGACCTGGAGCCCCTGAGCCAGGGGGAACTGGACACCCTGTGGAGCGCCTTCGACCTGTTCCACCGCACCGTCAACGTGCCCTGCACAAAGTGCCACTACTGCGACGGCTGCCCCGTAGGGCTGGACATCCCCGACCTGCTGGCGCTGTACAATGACATCAGCGTTTACGCCAGCGGCAGCGCCCACCGCAAGGTGCGGGAGCTTCCGGAGGAGAAGCTGCCGAGCCGCTGCGTGGCCTGCGGCCGCTGCGCCCGGCTCTGCCCCCAGCGCATCGACATTCCCGGCGCGCTGAAAAAGTTCGCCGTGATCTGCGACGCCGACCGGGCGTGAAGGCAATGTCATTAACTTAAGGGGATGCTTTCCTTAGACAAGGTTTGATGAAGGAACTTCGTTTTTGCCCTTGCCAGGGCGGGGCCTACTTTTCTTGCTCCGCCAAGAAAAGTAG
>JAJQET010000120.1 GCA_021201515.1 Clostridiales bacterium
TCGGACTTGCAGGAGGCGGCAAAGGAGGAGACGTGCAGCTCCTGGTCGCCGGACAGATACTTGCCCGTTTTCACCTTCCAGGAGTCCCGCACCGCCGTCTCGCCGGAGAGGAATCTCCTGCCGTAGAGGGCAACGATGCCCGCCACAGCCAGCACCGCCAGCAGGATACCGCCCACCAGTCGGCTGACAAACACAGCCAGCAGGAGGGCCGCCGCCACCAGCCCGGCAGCAGCCAGGCCGATGGAAATCGTCCATTTTGTCTTTTGCTTCATGTTCTCCCAATCCTTTCCGGACGGCCCGACCGTCAGAGGGCCGGGGCAGCCGCAAGGTAGTTTTGTCCCGCCTGTGGGGACAGTTCGCCGTTATTATAGCACAAAACGATTCTGCGCACCAGCGGCAGCTTCGTATTTACAAAAAATTCAAAAAGGTGGAGACCTCTGGCTGTTTCGGTGGCATTTTCCACCGGCGTTTCCCCTCCCGCGGGCCATACTAAGGGCAGAAAGAGAGGTGAGCAGATATGACCAAAACGAACTTTCTGCGGGGCATGGGCCTGGGCGTGGCCGTGGGGGCCGCCATTGGCATCGCCATGACCCCGAAGCGCCAGCGGCTGCTGAAGAACACCCACACCGGAAAGGCCATCCGCGCGGTGGCCGATGTGATGGACAACATCACCGACGCCATGGGGCTGTAAGAGGGCGGCGCACCGGCGCAGACTCTGCACCCTGAACCCATCCGGCGGCGGAAATTGCCGCTGGTAATCCCCTCCTTCCTGTGCTAAAATGGTGTCAAATTGCAATGCGTTTTGACGCAGGAAGGAGCATCCCATGACCCCTCGTGAACAGTACAACACCATCACCGCCGCGGCCATCCTGACCCAGCTGGAGCGGCACGGCATGACCGGCGCCTACGCCGCCGACCGCGCGGAAGCCTTGGCCCAGGTGCAGACCTTTTTGCAGCCCGGCGTCTCCGTCTCCTTCGGGGGCAGCATGACCCTGGAGGAGATCGGCTTTTTCCCGGCGGCGGAGGCCTCCGGCTGCACCCTGATCGACCGCCGCACCGCCCGGAGCGAGGAGGCGCGGCAGCAGATCTATCAGCGGGCCTTCGGCTCGGACGTCTTTTTCATGAGCGCCAACGCTGTCACCCTGGACGGGAAGCTGGTCAACGTGGACGGCAACGGCAACCGCCTGGCCATGCTCCTGTTCGGCCCCAAAAAGGTCGTTGTGGTGGCGGGGATGAACAAGGTGTGCCGGGACGAGGCCGCCGCCATCGAGCGTATCCGCCACGTCGCCGCCCCCATCAACGCCCTCCGCCTTGGCCGGGAGACCCCCTGCACCGTCACCGGCAGATGCGGGGACTGCCACAGCCCGGACTGCATCTGCGCCCAGACGGTCATCACCCGCCATTGCAAGCCGGAGGGCCGGATCCACGTCATTCTGGTGGGGGAGGATTTGGGCTATTAACCTTTGACTCCGCAAAAAAAGCGGCAGGAACCGGTTTCCTGCCGCTTTTTTATGTATCTGTGGTATCTTTGGTATCTGTGGCGTTGGACTGGGCCGCATACTGGAGGCCGTCCTCCCCGCCGCTCAAGGCGGTGTTGCTGTCCGGCAACTCCTCCTCGTCGTGCAGGACGGTGCTGCTGTCCGGCGGCTCCTCCTCCCGGTACCGGACAATGCGTCCGCCGTAGAGCTTCCCGCCATAGCGCCTGTTGCCGTACTGCTTCCCGCTGGGCTGCACCGGCTCCGCCAACTGCCCTGTGTCCGGGTCGATCCACGGCTCCTTGGCGGTGGTGGTGCTGCCCCCCAGGTAGGGGAGGGGCAGCGGCAGGGCCGTCCGCTCCAGAGGGTCTCCCGCACCGTAGCGGCGCAGGAACCCCCAGGGTTCCCGATAGCTCAAAGGCAGCTCGTCCGGGACGGCCCCCTTGCCATAGCGGGCCTTTATCCCCCAGGGTTCCCGGTAGCTCAGGGGCATTTCATAGGGGACGGCTCCCCTGCCGTAGCGGAATTTCATCCCCTGCGGCTCCCGATGGCTCTGGGGCAGCGCGTATGGGACAGCCCCCCTGCCGTAGCGGAATTTCCTCCCCCAGGGTTCCCGATAACTCAGGGGCAGTTCACAGGGGACGGCCCCTCTGCCGTAGCGGAATTGCATGCCCTGGGGCTCCCGGTGACTCTGGGGCACCGCATAGGGGATGGCCCCCTTTCCGTAGCGGGCTTTCGTTCCCCACGGCTCCCGATAGCTCAGGGGGACGGCGGGGTAGGCGTTCCTGCTCCTGGAGATGGAGACGCTGCCCCGGTAAACGGGCAGCCAGTCCATGACGGTCTGCGTTCCGTACCGCCGCCTGCTGCCCCAAGGCTCCCGGTAGCTCATGGGCGTGGCCAGCGCCACCCTGGCCGCCCGAAGCACATGGCTCCCGCCGTGGTAAATCGGTATCTCATCCCGGGGATTTTTCATCCCGTAGCGCCGCCGCAAACCGAACCGCTCCCGGTAGCGTTCCGGCAGCGCTACGGTGACCTTCGCCGGGGCGGGACGGAGAATCCCCTTTCCGGTGTGGCTGGCCGGTGTGTGGGGGCCTTTCACGGTGGAATCCGCCCCCTTCCTCCGGCCCAGGTAGGGAATCGGAAGGGCAGGGAGGGAAATTCCGCCATAGCGCTTCTTTCCGCCCCAGGGCTCCCGGTAGCTGTCCGGCTGGGAGGTGCGGAGATTGGCGGAACCCGCCGCGCTGCCGCCGCCCTTATACCGCTCCCCACCGGTTTTCAGGCGGAGGGTGCCGTAACGGTTCTTACTGCCCCAGGGCGCTTTATAGCTGTCCGGCTGGGCTGCACGGAGGTTGGTGGAACCCGCCGCGCTGCCGCCGCCCTTGTACCGCTCACTGCCCGTTTTCAGGCGCAGGGTGCCGTAGCGGCTTTTTCTCCCCCAGGGCGCTTTATAGCTGTCCGGTAAAATCGTGCGGGGGTTGGCGGAACCTGCCCCGCTGCCACCGCCCTTATAGGATTGATTGGAGAAGCCCCGAATGGGCGATGGGGTACGGCGGCGCTTCACCGTGCGATAGCGCTCCGGCGCAGCCACAGACACCGACGGCCCGGACCGCCCCTGCTTCCTGCCCTTATAGCTGGGCAGCAGCAAGCCGAACACGCCGCCGCCGGGTGTCTTCTTTTTCCGACGGGACCGGCGATAGGATTCCATCGACGGGCCCCTGGTTCCCTTGTCCCCGCCATAGCTGCGGGACCGTCTGGCCTTGTCCATGGGATGCCGCAGCACACGATAGAGCAGCAGCGCCACAGCCGCCACAAGGCAGACCGCGCCCACCGCCACCCGCACCGGATGCTCATATATACCATTGAAATCAAGCTCTACTGCGGCCGCGGTTGGTGCCAGGATGCTGCCGCAGAGCACAGCCAGCGCCAACGCCGTCACAGCCTGCCAACCTTTTTTCATGCAGAACGCTCCTGGATGTCAAGCTCATTATTGATTCTATTATGCCACAACCGCGCGGGTTTATCAACCGCGGATTTGTTTCCAATCCGGTTGTTTCTTCCGGGAGGGGAACCTCTGGCCACCCTCCGCCAAAGCACCAACGGCGCAGAAAAACGGCTGCGCCCCGAAAGGCGCAGCCGCTCCGTTTACTGTTGTGGAAGGCGCTAAAAAGGGTTCTGTGCCGGAAGCGGCGTCAGTCCTCGCCAGGCCACTTCTCCATGGCCTCTTCCAGGGTCATGCCGTTGGCGACCTCTTCCTTGCGCTTGGCGTTGACGGCCTGAATTTCCTTCATCTTTGCGCCGGTGAGGCTATAGCCGTGCATGGCCCAAAGGGTGGCCGCCCAGGCCAGCATGGGGATGACGCAGAACATGACGATGACCGCCACCTTGATGCCGCCGGAATAGGGGGTAGCGTCGGTAGGCAGCTCGCTGAGCCCCGCGCAGATCAGGAAGATCACCGCCACCAGGGTCTGGGCCAGAGAGGACACCAGCTTATCCACCAGGGAGAACAACGTTCCCATAACGCCGGGGATATACTTGCCGGAGCGATAGGTCTCGTAGTCGGAGCAGTCCGCCACCATGGGGATGGGCATATCCGCCGTGGCGTAATACGCGCCGTAGCCGATGCCGAAGCAGAGGATGAACAGGATGGTGTACAGGTTGATGCCGCCGCCGCCGTTGTAGGGGAAGGACAGGGTCAGGGCGCTGCCGCTGGTGTGGTCGCACAGCAGCAGGAGGGCCAGCACGCCGACGTAGCAGATCAGCGCCACGGAGACGTACCGGGTCAGGGACGCCTTCTGCCCCAGCTTCTGGGAGGTGCGGACAGACAGCAGGAAGAAGGGCACCGCGCAGACGTAGCCCAGAATCATCATGGGCAGGTACAGGCTGTCGTAATTGCCCATCATGATGCCGTAGAGGGCCAGCAGCACCGTGGTGTTGGTGGCGATGGCCAGGGCCAGCTTGCAGCCTGCGCCGGCCACCATCAGACGCTGCATGGGCTTGTTGTGCTTGATGATCTCCACATACTCGGAGACCTTGACCTGCTCCTGCTTGCCGCCGCCGATGCCGTAGAACTCGGGGCGGTCCTTCCCTGCGATGCCGATGATGGCCAGGACGGTCAGGAGGACGGACACCACGATGCCCACCGGCGCAATGATGCGGTACAGCTCCGGACGGGCGTAGCCGGAGGTGATCAGGTTGCCGGCGTCATCATAGACGTTGTACATATTCTTGATGGTGGGAATCAGCAGCTGCATGACGCCCATGCCCAGCATGGAGCCGATGGTGTTGAAGATGGTGAACATGGGCCGCTGGTTGGGGTCGTTGGTCAGCACGGTCTGCCCGGCCCGGGTGCAGGAGGTCTGGAAGGTGTAGCCAATCACCCAGATGAAGTAAACGACCACAAAGGCAACATACCGCAGGGCCATCATGCTCTCCGGGATAAAGGGCAGGAGCACATACATCGCAAGGACGCTGACCGCCATGATGGCGCTGCCAATGATCATAAAGGGACGGAATTTGCCGATTCTGGTGCTGGTGCGGTCCATCAGTGCGCCGATGATGGGGTCGGTGACGGCGTCGGCCAGACGCATGGCCGTCACCATGATGGACGCGAACATCCCCAGCTGCAATACGCTGGAGCCGAACTGGGCCACATAGGACAGCACCAGGACGAAGTAGACGTTGGTGGCCCCGT
>JAJQET010000207.1 GCA_021201515.1 Clostridiales bacterium
GGCCCGCTCCCTGGTCTGGAAGGTGCCAAAACCCGTCAGCTGCACCCTGCCCTCCGTGGCCAGGGTCTGGCTGACGATGTCCAGGGCGGCGTCCAAGGCGGCGGCGGCGTCCTTATTGGTCAGGCCGGTCCGCTGGGCCATAGCCTTTGTCAGTTCCGTCTTTGTCATTTGCGGTTCTCTCCTTCCCTTCCTCCCAGAGTTTAACCAGTTCCGCGGAAGATATGTCCCGCAAATCGGTGTCCCCTGCGGCGGCCTCCATGGCCCCAAAGCGGCGGATGAATTTCTCCGTAGCGGCGTGGAGCAGGGCCTCCGGGTCCTCCCCGGCATACCGCGCCACGTTGACGGCGGCAAAGAGCAGGTCCCCCAGCTCCTCCGCCACCCGTTCCTGGCCTTCCCGGTCCGCCACGGCGGCCTGCACCTCCTGGGCCTCCTCTGCCATCTTCTTCACCGCGCCGTCCATGCTCTCCCACCGGAAGCCGGCCTTGTCCGCCTTTTTCAGCACCTTCTCCGCCCGCCACAGGGCGGGCAGGGTGCGGGCCACAGCGTCCAGGGTGTCGGTGTAAGTGGTCTGATGCTTCTCCTGGCGCTTCAGGGCGTCCCAGTTTTGCAGCACCTCCCCGGTGCCGGAGACCGCCGTCTCCCCAAAAACGTGGGGATGACGGAAAATCATCTTTTTGGCGGCGCAGTCCGCCACGTCGTCCAGGGTAAAGTGGCCCGCGTCCGCCTCGATGTCCGCATGGAACACCACCTGGAGCAGCACGTCCCCCAGCTCCTCCTCCATGCCGGGGAGGCTCTCCCGGTCAATGGCCTCGGCCAGCTCGGCGGCCTCCTCCAGCAGGTCCCGGCGGATGGTGTGATGGGTCTGCTCCTGGTCCCAGGGGCAGCCGCCCTCGTGGCGGAGGATGTGAATGATCTCCCGGAAGTCCTCCAGGGTGTAACGTTCCTTCTGTGTGTAGTCTACCATGTTGATACGCTTCTCTCTCAGTGAATGTGCAGGAGCTTGCTGATTTTGTCCCCCTTGGGCATCAGGCTCATATCGTCCTTCGTCAGCGTCCCCAGCAGGAGCAGCAGGGCGAAGTACACCACCACCGCCACCACAAGGGCGGCCATCAGGCTGACGGTGTTGCCCGCCACCCGGCTGACCATGCCGTAGACCGCCCAGGCCGCCGCCCCCATGACGACGGCGGAAATCAGCGGCTTTGCCAGCAGGCTGGTATAGGAGGGGCAGCCCCGGACAATGCGCCGGACGATGCAGAGGTCCAGCACGGCCACAATGCCGTAGCAGATGCAGGTGCCCACCGGGGAGCCGTAGATGTTGATGTCGGCATTGCCCACCATCACATAGTCAAAAATCACCATCATCACGCCGCCAATCAGCATGGTGCCGATGGGCAGGCTCAGGATGCCATAGCTCTGCATGACGCTGTTGCAGACCAGGGTGATGCAGACGAAGATAGAGGCCACCCCCAGGATGGAGAGGATGGTGCCCGCCACCTCAAGGTCGTAGCTGGGGAACAGCAGCTGAACAATGGGCTTGCCCAGCACCAGCATACCGATGCCGCAGGGGAAGGCCAGGATACCCCCCATTTTCAGGGAGGAGCCCACCAGCTTGGCCGCCCCCTTCCGGTCCTTCCGGGTGAAGCAGATCGTCACCGCCGGAATCACCGACGCGGTGATGGCCACCATCAGGGAGGAGGGAATCTGGTACACCGTCTGAACGATGTTGTAGTTGCCCATCAGGGAGGCGGCGGCATCCTCCGTCAGCATCAGCCCGGCGTTTTGCAGCCGCCCCATGACGACGGAGTTATCCACCGCCGTGATGATGGAGGTGGCGGAGGAGGTCAGGGTGATGGGTATCGCCAGCCGCAGACAGCTTTTCAGGATGCGCTGGTTGCTGCCGACGGTGGGGTCGGTGCCCTTCGGCTCCTGCCGCCGATAGTGGGTAAACTCCACCACCATGTACACAAGGGCTACCATCTCCGAAACGGTGACGCCCACAATGGCGCCCGCCGCCCCCACATAGTCCTCCATGCCCAGCACCTGCATCAGGTACCAGGCCAGGGTCAGCCCCACCACCAGCTTGAACAGGGCCTCCAGAATCTGACTCACCGAGGAGGGGGTCATGTTCTGGTGCCCCTGGGCGTAGCCCCGGAAGCAGGCCAGGCCGGACACCAGGGCCACAGAGGGGGCCAGGGCCCGCATACTCAGGGCGGACCTGCTGTTGTTCATCAGCCCGGCAAAGAGGTCCGCCGCGAAGAACATGACCAGGGAGCAGATTATGCCAACGGCCATGAAGAACACAAAGCTGACACGGAAGATCTTGTGGGCCTGCTTCTGCCGCCCCAGGGCGGTGGCCTGAGAGATCATCTTGGACATGGCCACCGGAATGCCCGCGGTGGAGATCATCAGCAGAATGTTGAAGATGTTGAAGGCCGCCGTAAAGTCCGCATAGCCGCTGGAACCCAGGATATTGCCCAGCGGGATCTTATAAAACATACTGATGACCTTGACGAGCATAATGCCCGCCGCCAGGATGGCCGCGCCTCCGAAGAAGGATGTGGATTTTTGCTGCTGTTTCTGCTCCGACATACGCTATGCTCCTTGCTGTTTCAATCGCCGCGCCACAGACGCCTGCCCCGTTCCAGTTTATCCCGAACCGGGGCAAAAAAGACGGACGTTTTCCTTCGGCGCATCCGAAAAAACGCCATTTACGCCATTTTAACCCTTCCTGTCAAAAAATCAACGCCGTAAGGGAAAAAAGTGGTTTTTTCTCTGTTTATTCAGAGGTTCCTTAGAACCACTTTTTCAGCCGTTTGCGCAGCACCCGCCCCAGCCGGGGCAGCAGCAGCCTGTCCTCCACCCAGAACAGGGCGTTGCCGAAGGCCAGCATGACCCCCAGCAGCCAGGGCTGGAGCAGCTCCTCCTCCAGCCCCAGGAATGGGATGAGGGCCGCATAGGTGGCCACGGCGGAGCCGTTGAACAGGGCCAGCTTCGCCAGCACCCCGGCCGGCCGGGGCAGCCGGTCCAGGTGGGGCTTCACCGCCGGGTACCAGCCGAAGATGGTCAGGTAGACCACGGACAGCTCCCGATCCGTCACCAGCAGCAGGGCCAGCAGCCCGGTGGCCAGCCACATGGTCAGCGCCGTTTTCGTGCCGTAGGCCTCCTGCACCATGGCCACCAGCAGCGCCGCCAGCAGCGGGGCGGCATAGGTGCCCACGCCGGTGAAGCCCAGCGTCAGCATCAGCACCACCCCCAGGGCCGTCAACATGGCGCAGCGGGACAGCACCCGGCTCTGCCGCCTCACAGTTCCCACGCTTTCCCCGCTTCCGCCTGCCGGAGCCGGTCTTCCACGCACCGGCGGAAGTCGTCAAAGGCGTTGGGGATGGGATAGCGCTCCGCCAGGGCCGCTCTGTCCGCCCAGACCCAGCCCTCCGGCAGGGCATCCCCCGTGGGGAACACCTGCACCGACTGCATATGCCACTCGATATGGGTGAAGATATGCCTGGCTCTGGGGCCGTCCAAGGTGGCGGCGTCCGCCAGGCCCCATTCGTTCAGGGCGTCCTCCCGGCTGTCCGGCACATTGGGAAACTCCCACAGGCCCCGGAGGAGGCCGCTGTCCGGTCGCCGCCGGAGGGCCACCTTTCCCTCCCGGAAAATCAGATACACCGTCCGCCCCTCCACCTTCCGCTGCTTTTTGGGGGACTTCACCGGCAAAACGTCGGTTTTTCCCTCTAGGCAGGCGGCGCACAGCGCCTGCCACGGGCAGTGGCCGCACTCCGGCGCGCCGTTGGGCAGGCAGACCAGCGCCCCCAGCTCCATCAGCGCCTGGTTGAAGGTCCCCGGCAGCGCCTGGGGCATCACCGCCGCCAGGGCGGAGCGGATGCGGGCCTTCGTCTCCGGCTTGGTGATGTCCCCGGCGTCCCCGGTGAGGCGGGTGACCACCCGCAGTACGTTGCCATCCACGGCGGGCACCGCCTCCCCAAAGGCGATGGAGGCGATGGCCCCGGCGGTGTACTCCCCCACACCGGCCAGGGTCAGCAGCTCTCCGTAGCTGTCAGGGAACACGCCGCCCCGGTCCCGGACGATTTGCCGGGCCGCCTTTTGCAGATTCCGCGCCCGGTTGTAGTATCCCAGGCCCTGCCACAGCTTCAGCAGCTCGTCCTCCTCCGCTTCCGCCAGCGCCTCCACCGTGGGCAGCGCCTCCATGAAGCGGGCGAAGTAGCCCAGCACCGCCGCCACACGGGTCTGCTGGAGCATAATCTCCGACACCCACACCCGGTAAGGGGTGGGGTCGCTCCGCCAGGGCAGCTCCCTGGCGTTGTCGTGAAACCAGTTTAAGAGGGGAAACACCGCCGGGCGCAGCCGTTCTTCCAAATCCATTCCGCTTACCTCCTGCCTGTTCCCCCTATTATATCTGCCCGGACGGAAAAATGCAATGCCGTTGACAAATCCGGCGGTTTCATGCTACAATACAGGTTGCGAAGCAGGGGCTTTCCCTCTGGCACAGCTGCGGGCGTGACGGAATTGGTAGACGTGCAAGATTTAGGTTCTTGTGTCGCAAGGCGTGTGGGTTCGAGTCCCTTCGCCCGCACCATAACTGGGCACCAGTTCTAATACATTCTGTATTATGAAGGTGTCCAGTTTTATTTTTAAAAAAGTTTTAAGATGTAAATAACTTTCAAAACAATTCAACAATATTCAAATATCTCACCATAAAAAGGAGCCTTATTATGGATGACAAGTATTGTTATCTGTCTGCAGCAATCGGCTTGGAAAATGGAATTTTTGAGCCTGATGGATACCAGTCATCAGGTGGTGGACGAATCAAGGTAAGCGGACAATTTTATGATTATGTTGATCTGGATGCACATTGCAATAAATTGTATGAAGATTTAATTACTTTTTATGATATGACAAAGTGTGAACAGTCCCCCTACCATAAAAATTTTATAAAAAAAGCTGGTTCATCGCTTAGGCTGGTGGACGAATATGGAATAAAACTAAGTTCTGATTATATTGGGCCTTCCCGCTATTGGGCACATAAAAAAGGTGGCATGGAAGATGCAGAGATAGGTGAAATGCTACTTCACGCCAGAATAATTGGTGGCCATATGCTTTGGCCTGTACATAGAATTCCGACGATTAACACCGCACGGGGTGGAC
>JAJQET010000020.1 GCA_021201515.1 Clostridiales bacterium
CAGGAACTCGTCAATGACCTCGGAGGGCTTGGGGGTCAGCAGGCCCATCAGCTTGGTGTCAAAGAGGTCCCGATAGGTGACGGAGTTGCCCTCCATGACCCCGTTTTCGTAGGCGTAGTCGCAGAGCTTATCCAGAATGGCCTGGATGGGGGGGATGCTGTCCACCTCCACCAGGCCGTCAAAGCCGTCCAGGTGCAGGGCGGCCAGGAGCTGGTTCGCCGCCCACAGCCGGTCCACCTCCTCCAGCCAGTTCTTTTGCACCGCGTATTCCACCAACTGAGAAATTTCCTGTTCCAACATTGTGATACCCTCCTTAGTTCTGTAACTCCGCTTCTCCAATTAAGGTGCAGCCGCCCACCGGGCGAATGGCCGTCACGCGGCAGGCCCCTTCTCCCAGCAGGGCGTCCATCCCCGCCCGGAAGCCGGGCACCTGTTCCATCGGGACAAAGGCCTGAATGGTGCCGGCAAAGCCGCCGCCGTGGACCCGGAAGGCCCCCTTCCCCGCCAGCAGATGCTCCGCCATGGCCAGGGCCACCGCCACAGGCTGGGAAGCGCTGTCCCGGAAGGTGGCGATATTCTGTAAGTACATGAAGGAGGAGCGGCCGGACTCCGACACCAGCGCCAGGAACCGGTCAAACTGCCCCGCCTCCAGTGCAGCCACCTGCTGCTCCACCCGATGGCAGTCGGAGAAGTAGTGAATGGCCCGGAGCACCGCCCGGTCGCCGCACTGGGCCCGCAGGTCGGGAATCGCCGCGTAAAACGCGCCCTCATCCACCTGAGAGAGAATCTCCTTGCCGAAGCAGGCCGCCACAGCCCGCATCTCGGCGGGCATCGCCGCATAGTCGGCGGTCATATCCGCATGGTCCGCGCCGGTGTCCACAATACAGAGGGCGTAGCCCTCTTTGGCAAAGTCAAAGTCCACCGCATGGTAGACGGGATCGTTGGCGTCGGCAAAGTCAATGGTGACCACGCCGCCCATGGCACAGCCCATCTGGTCCAGCAGGCCGGAGGGCTTGCCGAAGTAGACGTTCTCCGCATACTGCCCGATCTGGGCCACTTGGGCCATGGAGAGGGCGCCGCCACAGAACAGGGCGTTCGCCGCCACGCCCATCAGCACCTCAAAGCAGGCGGAGGAGGACAGGCCGCTTCCCCCCGGTACGTTGGAGGTCACATAGGCGTCAAAGCCGCTGACAGGATACCCCAGCTGGCTGACCCTGGCCAGGACGCCCCGCACCAGGGACTGGGTGGTGTTCTCCTCTGCCTCCACCTTCTCCAGCCGATTGGTATCCACCGTGATCAGGCCATAGCCCTCCGACCAGATGTTGACCAGAGCGGAGCCGTTCCTGGCGCAGACGGCCAGGGCATCCAGGTCCACGCTGCCGGTGAGCACCTTGCCCCCCTGATGGTCGGTGTGGTTGCCCCCCAGCTCCGTCCGGCCGGGGGCAGAATAGACGGCCACCTCCGTCTCGTCCCCTCTGGAAAAGGCGGACTGAAATGCCTCCGTGGCGTGCAAAATCCGCTGCCGCAAATCGGCCACCTCCCCGGATGGCCGGCAATAGAGATAGGACAGGCGGGCGTCATATGCCCCGCCTGTCAACTGTTCCCGCAGCGCTTGGATCGTCAACATAGCTGTTCCTCCTGTATGATTGTTGCTTAGGCGGCTGCATTCTCAGGTTCCCCGTCTGCCGCCTGCCGGGGCTGTGTTGCTATAGCCCCATTGTAACATATTCCCTTCACCGGAACAAGTGGGAAACATCTCTTCATGTTGTAAAATTTCAGCCGATCGTGTCAAAATGAATCGGACAGGGGGCCTTTCCGCCGGCGGGCGGCCCTCTGTCCGATGCAATACATTTAAAGTATCCGTTACAGGATATGCTCCAGAATATAGCTGACCTCCAGGCCCTGCCTGTGCCGCCAGCGCACATAGTTCACCGCGTTGCCCAGAATCACAATGGTCCCGCAGAAGTACAGCCACATCATCAGCAGCACAATGGAGGCCAGGGAGCCGTAAATCATGGAGTACCGGTTGGACAGGGTGATGAAGAAGGAGAACAGCCAGGTGAACAGCGTCAGCGCCAGCGACGCGAACAGCGCACCAATGGCCACCGGCGGATGGTTCTTCCCGCCGGGAGAGGTGATGCGGTAAATGAGCATCAGCAGCAGCATTGCCAGGCCAAACATGATGCCCGCCCTGGACCAGTTCCACAGCGCGGTGGGGATAGAGATGGAGAAGATGTCATTGACCGCCTGAATGAACCAGCTGCCCGTAAAGACGATGATCATGGTAAAATAGATAAACAGGATGAGCAGCACAGAATACAGCACGGAAAACAGGATATACTTCACACCCCGCAGGCTTCTCTGACAGTAAATCTCTCCGGAGATGGAGATCAGGCTGCGGAACGCAGCGGAGGAGGCCGTCAGCATCGTGATCAGCCCCGTGATCAGCAGGGCGACGCTCAGGTTGTTCAGGACGTAGGACACATATTCCTCCAGCAGCTCATAAATCTGCTCCGGCAGCACAGCCTCTATGACCCCCAGCACCTGGGTGTCGCTGATGGGCAGCACGCCGATAATACCGATCACCATAATCAAAAGGGGAAACACCGTCATCAGGGCATAATAGGCAAACTCCGCGCCGGAACGGGAGATCCGCCGGTCCAGAAAGACGTTGACCACGCAGTAAAGAAACCGCACCGGATAATGCCGCGCGGCCAGCCGTTCCAGCCAGCCGGTTACCTTCTTCTCCATATCAGCACCTCTTTTCCGGGGCACCTGTGCCGCGCCCTACTGGGATAGGGTATGCGCCCGGCCGCCGGTTTATCACCGGCGGGACAAATAGCAAAAACCGCCTGCAAATCGGGCAGACGGCTTATGCTAACCAATCAATGGCTCATGCTCAGTCAATCGCGTTCAACCGGATGGTCATCTGGCTCTTCTTGTGAGCGGCCTTGTTCCGATGAATCAGGCCCTTCGCGGCAGCCTTGTCAACGCACTTGATTGCGGCCTTGTAGGCGGTGGCGGCCTCAGCACGGTCGCCTTCGTCAGCCTTGGCATCAAAGTTCTTGATCAGAGTCTTCATTTCAGACTTTGCAGCCTTGTTCTGGGCATTCTTGCTCTGGGCAACCAGAACACGCTTCTTCGCGGACTTGATATTGGGCAAATCTAACACCTCCTGTACCAGCATCGCAGGCGCACCAAATTTGCACCTGTGCAGTCACATATTATACCATGAAAAAAATCCCTTTGCAACTGGTTTTTTCGTTTTTTTGTTGGGAGATTTCATAATTTTCAGCGCCGGGGGCAAGACTGGTCTGAGGTGACTTTGACGATGAGACGGTACGATTCAGACCTGATCGACGAGGCCAGGGAGCTTTGGCGCGCCGGACAGGGCGACCCCGGCGACCTGCCCGGCATCCGCTCGGAGGAGCGGGCCTGCGGCCCCTTCTCCCTCAGCGAGGTGGAGGTGCTGACCCCCCAGGGGGCGGAGCAGGTGGGCAAGCCGGAGGGGCTGTACCTGACCCTCTCCCTGGAGGCCCTGCTGCCCCGGCGCACCGCCCAATTCTCTCAGGCGGTGGAGGCCGTGGCGGAGCAGGTGGCCCGGCTTCTGCCGCCGGAGGCGGAGCAGGTGCTGGTGGTGGGCCTGGGGAACCGGGCGGTGACGCCGGACGCCGTAGGCCCCCGGACGGCGGACCGGGTACTGGTGACCCGGCATCTGGTGGAGCAAATGCCGGAGGTGTTCGGAGCCTTCCGCCCCGTCTCCGCCCTGGCGGCGGGGGTGCTGGGGGTCACCGGCCTGGAGAGCGGCCAGGTGGTGCAGGCCGTGGCCGGGGCGCTGAAGCCGGACGCCGTCATCGCGGTGGACGCCCTGTGCGCCCGCAGCGTCCGGCGGCTGGGCTCCACGGTGCAGTTCAGCAACACCGGCATCGTCCCCGGCAGCGGGGTGGGCAACGCCCGCTTCGCGCTGACGGAGGAGACGCTGGGGGTGCCGGTGGTGGCGGTGGGCGTCCCCACCGTGGTGCGGGCGGAGGTGCTGGCCGCCCAGTGGGGCGGTCAGCCGGAGGGGCAGGAGGACCTGGCCTCCCTGCTGGTGACCCCCAAGGAGATCGACGCGCTGGTGGCCGACGTGTCCAAACTGCTGGGCTACGGCATCAGCATGGCCCTGCAGCGGGGTCTGCGTTTAGAGGATCTGGAGGCGCTGCTCAGCTGAGAAAAAAGGCCGGCCTGCAATGTGCAGACCGGCCTTCTGTAAGGTCGTAATTACATCAGCTTGCGGAACATGGTCTTGAAGTCCTCAATGCTGGCCTCCTTGGGGTTGCCGGGGGCGCAGGCATCGGCGGCGGCGGACTGTGCCAGGAAGTCCAGATCCTCCTCCTTCATGGCGGGCAGCTTGGTGGGGATGCCCACGTCGGCGGAGAGCTGCTTGACGGCGTCGATGGCAGCCTGACGATAGGCGGCCTGATCCATGCCGGTGGTGTCCACGCCCATGGCCTCGGCGATGTCCTTAAACTTCTCGCCGGTGGCCTCCTGGTTGTACTCCATAACGATGGGGAGCATCATGGCGCAGGCCACGCCGTGGGGGGTGTCATACACAGCGCCCAGGGTGTGGGCCATGGAGTGGGCAATGCCCAGGCCCACGTTGGAGAAGGCCATGCCGGTGACGAACTGGCCCAGAGCCATGCCCTCACGGCCCTCCTGCTCGTTCTTGACGGCGGCACGGAGGTTCTTGGAAATCAGCTTGATGGCCTCCAGGTTCAGGCAGTCGGCCAGCTCCCAGGCGGCCTTGGTGGTGTAGCCCTCGATGGCGTGAGTCAGGGCGTCCATGCCGGTGGAGGCGGTCAGGCCCTTGGGCATGGTGGACATCATGTCGGGGTCCACAATGGCGATGTCGGGGATGTCGTTCACGTCCACGCAGACGAACTTGCGCTTTTTCTGCACGTCGGTGATGACGTAGTTGATGGTGGCCTCCGCCGCGGTGCCGGCGGTGGTGGGGACGGCGATGGTGTAGACGGTGCGGTTCTTGGTGGGAGCTACGCCCTCCAGGGAGCGAACGTCCGCGAACTCCGGGTTGTTGATGATAATACCGATAGCTTTGCCGGTGTCCATGGAGGAGCCGCCGCCGATGGTGATCATATAGTCCGCGCCGG
>JAJQET010000135.1:0-4632 GCA_021201515.1 Clostridiales bacterium
CTCCATGTCCCCGGAATAGTGGGACAGGCTCAGCTTTCCCTCCACCGTCACCCAGGGCGTCTTTTTCAGCGCCTCCATCAGCGGCTCCGCCTGCTTCTGCTCCAAAAATTTAGAGACCGTGACGGAGTTCGTCCCGTCCGTCATGTCGAAGCTGACAATCCAGGCGTTGCGGTTTTTCAGCTGGCGGCTGTTGTCCTGAAAGATGCGGCCGGAGACACACACCGTCCCCAGGTCAAGGCTCAGTTCCTCCATGGGAATCACGTTGCCCCGGATGCCCTTCCCGTAGAGCAGGTTTCCGGATAGGGCGGCAGCATCCGCCCGCCTGGTCTTCTTCCCCGCCCTGGCGACAGCCGGACGGGCCGCCAGCGCCTTGCGGAGCTTTTCCTCCCTGGTGGGCGCCGCAGTGCGTTCCGGGGCCTCGTTTTTCTGTAAAGTGGTATTGCTTTCCAACTTTGCCTCCTCCGGAAAGATGTCCACTTCCGGCAGTTCCACCGGCGCAAAGCTGTCCTCCGGCGGAGGAGGCGCGGCCTCCTCAGGGGGCGGCTCCGGGAGGGGAATGTCGTCCTCCCCGGCTGGTTCCGGCGGCCTCCCCTCCTGAGGGGCGGGCTGCGCCGCCGCAGGCTGCAGCAGCACGTCGGACAAATCATAGGCGCTGAGGATAGCACGCTCTAAAGCCCGCTGAACATCCGTGGCCTGCGGTGACCGAAAGGTCACCGCAAGCTCCACGGATCGGCGGGCCTGGTGGATGGTTGCGGATAAAATTGTACATTCCCTGGCTGCCGTCAGCAGCCGTCCCCGCACCGACAGGCGTGGGAACAGCTTCAACAGCGGGATACCTTTTTTCTCTGGCATAGCATTACCTCATACCATTCTCTGGAAACTGTCCCTTTAATCGGGGCGGCAGCATCAAAGGGTATCAATCAGCCGGAACAGCTCGTCAACCAACTGTTCCTCCGGCACCTTTTTGACGATTTCACCGTGTTGGAACAGGAAACCGAAGCCGTTGCCCCCGGCGATGCCCACGTCCGCGGCGCTGGCCTCTCCGGGGCCGTTGACCACACAGCCCATGACGGCCACCGTGATGGGCTTTTCCACCGTCCGCAGCCGGGCCTCCACCTCCTGGGCCAGGGGGATCAGGTCGATTCGCGTCCTGCCGCAGGTGGGGCAGGAAATCAGGTTGGGCCCGTCCTGCCGGATGCCCGCCACCTGCAAAATCTGCTTGGCAACAATGACCTCCTCCACCGGGTCGGCGGTCAAAGTGACCCGGAAGGTGTCGCCAATGCCCTGGGCCAGCAGGCCGCCGATGCCGATGGCGGACTTGATGGTGCCCATCTGGCGGGTTCCCGCCTCGGTGACCCCCAGGTGCAGGGGATAGTCGCTCTGCTCATGCATCATCTTGTAGGCGGCCATGGCGATTTGAACATTGGAGGACTTCAAGCTGATGCAGATGTCGTCAAAGTCGAACCGATTCAGGAGGCGAATGTGTCCAAATGCAGACTCCACCAGAGCCTCCGGGCAGACCCGCCCATACTTTGCCAGCAGCTCCTTTTCCAGGCTGCCGCCGTTGACGCCGATGCGGATGGGGATATTCCGCTGGCGGCAGGCGTCCGCCACCGCCTTCACCCGGTCCTCCCCGCCGATGTTGCCGGGGTTGATGCGTACTTTATCTGCCCCACGCTCAATGCAGGCCAGGGCCAGCTTATAGTCAAAGTGAATGTCCACCACCAGAGGGATGTGGATGCGCTCCTTGATTTTATCGACTGCAAAGGCAGATGCCTTGTCAGGCACAGCCACCCGAACAATCTCACATCCGGCGGCCTCCAGCCGTAAAATCTGCTGGACGGTGGCCTCCACATCGTCTGTGTGGGTGGAGCACATGGACTGAATTGCCACCGGCGCTCCGCCGCCCACCGGGACGTTGCCCACCATGATCTGTTTTGTCATTTCAATCTCTCTCCTTTGTACGGACTACTGCACAACAATCCGCCAAACATCCTGTACCGCCACAACTACCATCAGCGTCAGCAGCAGCACCATGCCCACCGCGTGTACGATTCCCTCATATTTTCCGGGGATCTGCCGATGGATCAACAGCGTCAGCACGCCGTTGACCAGCAGGAAGAACACCCTCCCGCCGTCCAGCGCCGGGATGGGCAGCAGATTCATCACCGCCAGGTTGATGGCAATAAATCCGGCGAAATAGAGCAGGTTCAGCAGGGCATCAACCGTACTTGCCGAAGCCTCCCCCACCTGGGCCATGCTGTCCACAATGCCGATGGGTCCGCTGAGGTCGCTGAATCCGGCCTGGCCGCTGATTAGCATTTCCAGGCTCCACCAGACCTGACGCACGCAGTCCACCGTGGAGGCGACGCCCAGGCGAATCCGGTCCAACACCGTTGCCTTTGCGGTGGTGAAATACAACCCATATCTCGTCACCGTCTGGCCGTCCACAGTATATTCCCGGAGGGTCAGAGGCAGGGCGTCAAAGTGGATTTTTTCACCGTCCCGGAGCACCGTCATCTCCACCGTGTCACCACTGTTCAGGCTGAGCAGGATGGAAACGTCGCTGTACACCAGAATACGGCTGCCGTTGATGGAATAGATGACGTCCCCCTCCTGGAGATACTCCTCGCTGTCGCAGGGGTTGCCCTCCATGAAGCCGGAAATCTGAGGCGTCACATAGGACTGCACCGTGGAGTACACGCACAGCAGGATAATCAGCCCCATCAGGAAGTTGAAGGCGGAGCCGGCAATCAAAATGAGGAACCGTTTCCAGCCGGCCGCATTGCCGAAGGCCCTGGGGTCGTCGCTGGCCTCGTCCTCCCCTTCCATGGTGCAGAACCCGCCGATGGGCAGCAGCCGCAGGGAGTACTCCGTCTCCTTCCCCTTTTTGTGGAGGAGAAGCGGCCCCATGCCGATGGAAAACTCATTGACACGGACGCCGCAGAGCTTCGCCACACTGAAATGACCAAATTCGTGGACCGCAATCAACAGCCCGAACATCAAAATTGCCAGAATAATATAGAGCATACTGTCTCCTGTCCTGTGGAATCCGAATTGAATTGCTGAAAGGTCAGATTACTTTACAGCGAATGGGTGCGGCTATAGACCGCCTCCCGCGCGGCGCGGTCAGCCTCCAAAATCTGTTCCAGCGTGTCGGCGGGGCCCTCCGGCACCGTCTCCAGGGCGTACTGCACCAGCTCGCCGATCTCCGGGAATCTGATTTTGTCCTCCAGAAACAGGCCCACCGCCGCCTCGTTGGCGCCGTTTAAAACGACACAGGGCGTCCCCGGTTTCCGGGCGCATTGCAGGGCCAGCTTCAAGCAGGTAAACGTGTCATAGTCCGGCCTGTGGAACTCCAGCGGCGGGCAGGAGAATAAATCCAGCGGCTCCGCCACCGCCGGGCAGCGGGCCGGATAAGTCAGGGCGTACTCGATGGGGAGGCGCATATCCGGCACCCCCAGTTGGGCCAGGATGGCATTGTCCCGGAACTCCACCAGAGAGTGCACAATGCTCTGCCGGTGTATCGCAATGTCCACCTGGTCTGGGGTGACGCCGTAAAGCCGCATGGCCTCGATGAACTCCAGCCCCTTGTTCATCAGGGTGGCGCAGTCCACCGTGATTTTTGCCCCCATCTTCCAGGTGGGATGCTTCAGGGCGTCGGCCCTGGTGTAGCCCGCCAGTTCCTCCCGGCTCCTGCCGAAGAACGGCCCGCCGGAACAGGTGAGGATCAGGCGTTTGATTTCGCCGTGGTCATGGCTGCACTGGAGGCACTGAAAGAGGGCGGAATGTTCGCTGTCCACAGGGATGATTTCCCCGCCACACTCCCGCGCTGTTTTCATCACCAGCTCGCCGCCGCAGACCAGGGTCTCCTTGTTGGCCAGGGCGATGCGCTTCTTCTCCTGAAGGGCCGCCAGGGTGGGCCGGAGGCCGATGTTGCCCACCACCGCCGTGATGACGCAGTCCGCCTCCGGCAGGGTGGCCGCCTCCACCAGTCCTTCTATGCCGGAGGCCACCTGGGTATTCGTATCCGCAATGCGCACCCGCAGGTCAGCGGCAGCCCCCTCGTCCATGCACACCGCCAGGCCGGGGCGGAACTGACGCACCTGTTCCTCCAGCCGCGCTACACTCTTGTTTGCCGTAAGGGCGGCCACAGACATTCCACAGGCGGCAATCACATCCAGCGACTGCCGCCCGATGGAACCTGTCGCACCCAGCAGGGAAATCTTCCTCATACTGTCACACTTCCACAAGTTCAAAATTGGAAAAAGGTCAGGTAATGTACCATGATGAAGGTAAAGGGGGCGCAAAATATCACGCTGTCAAAGCGGTCCAGCATGCCGCCGTGCCCCGGCAGCAGCTTGCCGTAATCCTTGATGCCATATTCCCGCTTGATATAGGAGAAGAACAGGTCACCCACCTGGGCCAGGAAGCTGGCCAGCAGGCCGTATAGCAGCAGGACGAAATAATCCGCGTTTGCGCCGGAAACCAGCTCCACGATCAGGCCGTAGGCAAAGCATCCCAGCACTGCGCCCACAAATCCGCCGATGCTGCCCTCGATGGTTTTCTTCGGTGAGAGCTTCGGCGCGAGCTTGTGCTTGCCGAACAGCATCCCGGCAAACAGGGCAAAGG
>JAJQET010000135.1:4642-5122 GCA_021201515.1 Clostridiales bacterium
GATAAAGGCGGAGACAAAGGGCAGCAGCACCAGGTATCTGGAGTGATCCTCATCCGCAATCAGCACCAGCGTGGCCAGCATCATGGGCACCACCAGCCCGGCGAAGAAGGTCATGCAGATTTGTTCAAAGGTGACCTCTTCCGCGCTGGTCACGGCATCCAGCCCCACTAGCGTCAGATACAGGAAGGCCGCAGCCACGAACGCCACCACGCTGCCGTCAAAGTAGAGCCAGAAGGGTACAAACATCCCCAGCATGGCCGCGTAAACCACCAGCCGCTTCTGTTTCAGGGCGCCGGTGGCCCAGAGCAGCTCATACACGATCAGCACATTCATCACGCACAGCACAATCGGCAGACAGACCGGCGGGCAGAACAGCAGAACGATCAGAATCAGCGGTATGCCGACCACGGCAACTAACACACGGCTCAGCATGGGTCAAACACCTCCAAATCGGCGGGAGCGCTTCTGGAAGGCGGCAAT